>CAZKWG010000706.1:0-4331 GCA_964556105.1 uncultured Enterobacterales bacterium
GGTGCGGCTGTCGCGACGTATGGTTGGGGATATGATGGATTCAGGGTGCGAAACTTTAGGCCTCCTGAATCCTTGGTTCGCGAAGCGCTTGACCAAATGCCCTTTGCTGTTTCATACGCAACACTGCGCTATTCATTGTTTCTTGACTACTTTGTGCGGATGTCTACCGACAGCTTGCAGACAGTGGTTGAGCCCAACGATAGGCTCGGTTTGGACAGTCTCTGTGGTGTTTCGGCCACGGGAGTGAATTGGACTCCAGGTATTCAAATGATGCTGATGGCGGCGCATGCCGCTTCCGTGAAGATTGTCCGTCTGCTATTACGAGGGGGGGGCAAGGCCCCCTCTCCTCGGAGTGTCATTGGGCCTCTCCTGCTGAGGAACCTGCCAGAGTCATTGGCTTGTGAGTTGGTTATGCGCACCCTTTCTTTGCGCATTTGGGGGGCGCCTGAGGAACAGGCCTAATTGATACGAAAATCTGGTGCGGTGTCTGCAATGCCGGAACAGCTACTTTCTCGCAAAGCTCTTAGAGGGATTTGAATAGCCACATCAGAATCCTGAATCATACCTTACGCCATGCCAAGCATGCGGCGCCCTGTGCGGCGGCGCGCCTGGTTCAGGTACTCGCGTGCGACCCCGTGGCGCTCTGCAACGACGAGGTCGTCATCGCCGGAGGCCAGGCGATCCATCAGGGCCTCCGCGATGGCCTCGGCGTGCTTCGCGCAGACCTCGCGCGCGCACGCCTCGATGGCCGGCGCGAGGTGCAGGTGCAGGTCGGCCAGGATCTCCTGCGAGGGGGCGCGCCACGCCCAGGGCTCAGGCAGCTCGTCGTAGGCCGTCTCCCAGGCGCCTGCGCCTCGGCAGACGCTGGCCCGAGCGCAGCGCCAGGCGATCAGGTAGAGCAGACCCTGGACGTGCGCCTCGCCGCCCTTGGAGAAGGCGTTCCCGATCAGCTCTGGCGAGGCTGCGGCGATCAGGAACGTGTCGGAGACGGCGTCGTCGACGCGCCCGGGGCAGAGGCGGGGGAAGCGGGAGGCCACGTAGCGGCGCAGGGCGGACGCGAGGTGGGTGTAGAGATCGGCGAGGGAGGGGGGACAGCTCACGGTTGGCTCCTGTGGAGGAAGGGCTCCACAGAGAGCAAGACGCGTGCCACCGGCCCGATGGGACACCGCACCAGGGGCTACCGGGACAATTTCGCCGAGGCCAAAGGATGCTTCGCACATTTTGTACGAAATTTTCGTACAAAATGTGCGAAAGCTATCTCCTGCGTAGTCGCCCCTCGAACGCTCGGGTGTCCTCCTCGGCCTTGTTCTCCTCGCGGTTGTAGCTGCGGCCCGTGACCCGCGCGCCCGCGCCGAGCCGCTCGAACGCATCTTTGACGCCGTAGCGCTCGACCGCCTCTCGGAGCAGGTAGGCGCGGAACACCCCCCTGGCGTCGGACCACCCGAGGGGTGGTGAATCTTCGCCACCCTGCCCGAGGCCGCCCGGACAGCGGCGATCCAGCTCATCCAGCCAGGCCCGCGCCGCGACCCGTAGCGCGGCGGTGGGCTGCTCGACCGTGGCGCCCGGCCGCAGGGCGAGCGCCTGCTGGACGTGGGCGACGGTGACGAGGACGCCACCCGCGCGACGTTCAGCGATCGCCAGCTCTCGCGCCATGCCCACGACGTTGTTCAGGTCGTGGAGATTTCCCGGCCAGGGCTGGGCCGTGATCGCCGAGATCGCCTCGTCGTCGAGCTCGATGGCGCGCTCGGGCTGATTGGATGATCGAGGCCGACGCGCCAGGTACCGCGCCCAGTCCGCGATCTCGTCGCGGCGCTCCGCCAGCGGGGGCACGTAGACGGGGCGCTCTGTGAGGCGAAAGTAGAGATCCTCACGGAAGGCGCCGCTGTCGACCGCAAGGCGCAGGTCGCGGTTCGTCGCGGCGATGATCCGCACGTCGGCGATGTGGTCATCGCCGCGCTGCCCCAGCCGTCGGTACTGGCGGGTCAGCAGGAGCTGGAGGAGCTGGCTCTGGGCCTCCGCGGAGAGCTCGCCCACCTCGTCGAGCAGCAGCGTACCACCCTCCGCTTGCGCCACTTCGCCAGGATAGGCCGCCTTCGCGTCGGTGAACGCCCCCTTCTCCCAGCCGAACAGGTAGGCCAGGAGCTGGTCGGGCCGGAAGCGCTGGAGGTGCAACTCGCGGTAGGGGCCCTTGCTCCGCGCCGATCGCGCGTGCGCCCAGCGGGCGAGCGAGGTCTTCCCGACGCCGGTGGGCCCGGTCAGCAGGATGTTGGCGTCGCCCGCCGCGAAGGTCTGGAGCGTTCGAAGGACCAGGCGCATGCTCGCGCCGAGCACGGGGAGCCCTTCGAGCCCATGCCCTGAAGTAGCCGGCGCGGGGGGGCGGGACAGCACGAAGGGCGCGGCGATATCCAAGAGGAGCTGCACCTGCGCGCGCGCTCTCCGCCAGGCGCGGAGCTGCCGCCCGCCGCTCGACGGGCAGCGCCACGCCACCACGAGCATGCCCTCGGGGTCCGCGGGACCACGGCGCAGCGGGGCGCCGTAGAGGTGCGTGGCCTGGTGCCGGGCCAGCAGCTCGCGGGTCGCCTTCGAGACCGCCTGCCGGTCGCTGGTGGAGGTGTCCTGCTGGGCGGCGCTCGGGCTCTCTTCGTGGGCCGGGCCGACCTCCCGGCGCACGACGTTGATGAACACGGCCTCGCCGTGATCGAGCATCCAGCGCCAGGCCGTCTGACTGGGGAGCTGGTCGTGCCGGTCAGGGGTGTCGGGCGCAGGTGGCGGATCGCCGGTCAGCACGGCGCGGTAGCCCTGCGGTCCACGGAGGTAGAGCACGCACGAGAGCAGCTCTGAGCCGCGATCATCGGCTGTGGCCTCGCGGACCAGGCGCTGGACCACCAGCAGCAGCGCCCGCGCGGTGTCCTCTTGAGAGGTCGCCCTTCGAAGATCGGCCAGGAAGATGGGGAGATCGGCGCTCGTGGGGTCCATCGCGGCCTCGGGAGGGGCGGGAGGAGGGGATAACCGCTGGCCCCCGCGAGGGACACTGGCACGAGGGGGAGGGTGTGTGAGGCGAGGAATTTTTCAGGCCCGTCTCACACGGGGCGTGCCTCAGGCCAGAGGGGGCAGGAGGTTCGTATGCCGAAGCCAAACGTGTTCATCTGCCACCGCTGGAAGTACAACGAGGACTACTACAAGCTCGTCGACAAGCTCGGGGAGTACAACTTCCCCATCGTCAACTACTCCGTGCCGGAGCATGATCCCCTGGACTGGGTCGGGATCCGGCGCACGAAGGCCCAACTCGCGGCGCAGGTCGCGCAGTGCAACTACTTCATCGTCTTCGCCCGGATGGCGACCGACACCGGTTGGTGTCAGCACGAGGTCGAGACCGCCGTCAGCCACGGCAAGAACATCCTCGGCGTCTACCCACGCGGCTACCAGGGCGGGATCCCGAGGTTCATCCAGGACGCGGACAACCAGGGGGGGCCCATTGTGTTCCATACCCCGGCGATCATCAGCCGGATCTGCTCGGCGTTGAGCTGGGATCCGAGCCGATAGCGTGTTCCCTTGTAACACCTGTCCGGGTACTGTTTGAGGTGCCCGGACGGGCCGCTCATGTGGGGTATAGGGTCAGCTCCTCCATCGCAGACCGGGAAGGCGGTAAAGTGAGTCGAGAGGGGTTACCCATTGTTCTGACGTGGGCCTTGGGGTCTGTGCGGCCCACTTTCGCAGCGTGTCCATATCGATCTCGACGAAGTCCTCCAACTGAAGGTCGTAGTACACCTTCATGTCGCGCTGCTGCGTGCTTTCGTCCATGGCTTTCTTCAGATGCTGCTCGCGAGGAAGGCGCCGCCGGAGTCGGTTCGCCGTCTCTACCTCGAAGAAGATCCATGGCGATGCTGTCTTCTCCATCGAGTTCGCGATGGGGGTGGATGCGTGCGTGTTGAGAAACATGACGCACTCCGTGTGGTCCATCATCGCCGCCAGCGCCGTCGAGAGCAGTGTGTGGACATGGGCTGTCGAGCTGTTCCTCTTCTCATAGCTGTAGGTAGAGTTGTCCCAGTTTCTGCAGTGTTTGTCGTCTATCTCGCGGAGAAGGGAGTTGGCGTCGCCCCAGACTCCTGAGTCGACGAACGCCTGGATGCCAAGCCTGGCGAACCAGCCAACGAGCCCGACCGCTGACGCCTCATCCTGATGCGAGTGCGAGATGAAGACCCGTGTATCGCGCTTTGGGAACCACTCATCTCGAAGGCGAGACCCGTCGATCGATCCATCTTCGCGGATGCACGTCTCCTCAAACTTAGTGCGTGTAAGTCACGCTATAGATAGAAGGACTCAAGCTGAAA
>CAZKWG010000707.1:0-3626 GCA_964556105.1 uncultured Enterobacterales bacterium
GGGCCTGGACATGGTGCAGCGCCTGCGTGGGCTCGGCGACGCGGAGCTCCTCGAAGCGCCGCCCGTCTCCGCGCAGGGCCAGGCCGCCCGTCCCCACCGCCCAGATCTCCGGGTTCTCCGCGCCCTCCGTGATCGAGATCGCGCGCAGGACCCGCGCGTCGGTGCCCTCGACGCGCTCCCAGGTCTCGCCGACCCGGTGGTAGAGGCCGCGCGAGGCCAGCCAGAGACCGGCCTCCGACGTGCCCTCTACGTCGAAGATCCCGTCCTGCAGGTGGAGCTCTTCGGCCCAGCGCGTCGTGTCCACGAGATCCTCCCCTCCGGCCGCGCACGCGAGGGTAGCGGTCGCGAGGAGAAGCTGCAATGCGAGGAGGGGTCTCACCAGGACGTGACTGCATCCCATGCGGCGCCTGCGCCGTCGGCGATCGCGCTCCCGGCGTCACCGATCACGCCGGTCGCGCCGTCCCATAACTCACCCGCGCCCTCGGCGATAGAGCCACCGACCGAGGTGATCCCGTCCCAGGCCGCGCCTGCGCCGTCCGAGATGGCGCCGCCCCACTCGCTGAGCATCCCGCCGTCGAAGATCGCCGAGGCCGTGTTCCAGCCCATCCCGAAGGCGCCGAGGCCCATCGTGGCGAGCCCGAGCGGCGCGGTCAGCGGGTTCGACATCATCAGGGCGCCCGCGCCCATCTCGGCGGCGCCGAGGCCCATGCGCTTCAGCCAGCCCTCGGTGGCGCTGTCCGTCGGGTCGTTGAAGAGGTCGATGGACGCGCCCGTGATCGGGCCGCTGTCGATGCCCACGGCCTCGAGCAGCGGCGCGCCGTAGACGGCCAGGGCGAAGCTGCCAGGGTCGATGAACTGGTTGCCGCCGCCGCCGGACTGGTTGTAGGCCGTGTAGTGCGCGTCGTAGAGATCCCAGTAGGAGAGCGTGGGATCCTCGCCCCGCGCCATCCGGTCCTGGATCATCCCCGACTCCTGCTGGACCAGCGAGTCGCGCACGCGGGTCCAGGGGCTGTCCGGGCCCTCGCCCATTCCGACGTGGTTGGTCGCGGCGTTCTGCGCCCAGGCCCCGCTGGGGATGCCGTCGATGTCGTAGCCCGGCATGTACTGGGCGTAGTTCCGATAGAAGTCGTTGTTGTCCAGCCCGGTGCGCTCGCGCGTGTCGTAGCCGAGCAGATCCATGCCGTTGGTGACGGCCCAGTTGAACGCGTCGGAGACGCCGTTTCGTTTGGGCGCCATCACGGCGTCGTTGGCGTGCGGCGTGTCCTGAGCGGGCGCGCCGTTCAGCTGATCGAGGTAGTCGGACTGCTCGGGATTCGCGCGCGTTCTGCCCATGGGTCACACTCCACACTGGGATGGATGTTAGCACGCGCTGGCCGTTCGGCACCCGGAACGTGCAAACAGGCGCAAATTTCACCAAAGCAGAGGGTATAGCTAAATACTCCGTGCGCGGAGCGCGTCCGCGTGGCGGCCGAGACCCTCCCACTGCCGGGCGGCCAGCAGGAAGGCGCCGCGGGCCGAGTCCCCTCGCCTCGCCTCCTGCGCGAGCCGACCGGCGGTCTCCGCCATCCGGGCGATGTCCTCCTCGACGATGCCCGACTCGGCGAGCAGCGCCTCCGCGGCGGCGCGATGCTGCTCGAAGGCGACCCAGTCGCGAACCCCGGCCAGCGTCGGCAGAAGGTAGGCGTGAACGTTCCCTTCCACCACCCGCCTCCCCTGCCGCCGGGTGAGCGCCAGCGCCCCCTCCAGCACCTCGCGGGCCTCGGCGTAGCGCCCACGCTCCACCAGCACCAGGCCCAGGTTGGCCTCGGGGGCGACGACCAGCCCGGAGCCGATGGCCAGAAAGCCGGATCGCGACGCACGATAGCTGGCCTCGGCCCGAACGAGATCGCCGCGAAGGCGCGCCAGCTCACCGAGGGAGTTGTCGCAGTCCGCCACGCCGCGCCGGCTCCCTGCGGTGCTGAAGCGCTCCAGCGCGCGGGCGAAGCAGCGCTCGGCGTCGAGCAGGCGATCCTCGCGCTGGGCGATCTGGCCCAAGCTGAGCAGCGCGTATGCCTCCCCCACGGCGTCCCCGAGCACCGCGAACGAGCTCTGGGCCTCCCAGAGGCGGGTCGAGGCGCGGGCGTGCTCGCCACGATGGGCGAACATGGCGCCGAGATCCCGGGCGCACTCGGCTTGAAAGGGGCGATCTCCCTGGGCTGCCGCGAGCGTCTCCGCCTCCTGTCCCAGGCGCAGCGCGCGCTCGGCCTCCCCGCGGTTCCAGGCGATCCGCGCCAGCTCCCAGGTCGCCCGCGCGGCGAGCGCGGTCCAGCCGAAGGTGTGCGCCGCCTGATAAACCGCCTCAGCCCGCGAGAACGCGTCGTCCAGCCTGCCCTCGAGGCGCGCCAGCATCCCCGCGAGCAGCGCGCCATCGCCCCGTCGCGCGTCCGACTCGGGGAGGTCGAGCTGAAGCAGGGCGCGCTCCCAGCGGCCCAGCAGGTTGCCCGCGCGCAGGTACTCGCCCTCGGAGCTGCGGGCGCGGATGGCGGCGATCAACGCGGCGAGCGCGTCCTCCAGAGCGCCGGCCTCCAGGAGGTGGCGCGCCCGGCGCTCCAGCGCGTCGGCCCCGCGCTGGGCGATGAGCATCGTCGCGCAGGCCTGGTGGTGCGCGGCCAGGCGCCCGACCGCCGCGGCGCGCGCCTCCAGCACCGCGCGGATGGCGCCGTGGGCGAAGGTCCAGCCCAGGTCGACGCCGCCATCCGCCGGGTAGGCCAGACCCTGGGCGATCATCTCGTCGATCTTCCCAGGGATGAGCGGCAGGTTGGCCGCCTCCAGCGCCGCGCGACGCTCGTCGGCGCGAACGTCCTGTCCGAGCACGGCGGCCAGCTCCAGCGAGGCGCACTCCACCTCGGAGGCCCCCTCCAGCAGCCGCGCGACGCGCTCCTCCCACACGCGGTAGAGGCGCTCGGGCAGCTCGGGCTGGCCACCCTCGGCGAGGCGGTAGCCCTCTTCTCCCGGGACCAGCAGGCCACGCTCGGCCCAGTGCCCGATGAGCTGCACGGCGAACTGCGGATTGCCGGCGGTCCTGGCTTCGATCTGATGCGCCAGCTCCCCTTCGAGCCCCAGCAGATCGCGGACCAGGACGCTGTGCGAGGCCGGGCTGAGCGGGCCGAGCTGGAGCTGGCGGACCTCGGGGAGGGCGACCACGCCGGCCAGCTCGGGATCGAGGCCGCCGCGCGGCGCGTCGGTGCAGGTGATGAGGACGAGGATGGGGCTGGGCTCCCAGTCCTGCGCGTCCAGGAGGTGCCGCGTCCAGGCCAGCGCGTCCGGGCTGTGGTTGGCGCCCTCCAGCCAGAGCACGAGGGGGCGCTCGGCGGCCTTGCGCTCCAGCGCGCGGCGCACCAGGGCGTGGCGCTCCAGCGGGCTCCCGAAGCGGATCGTCCGCGCGCCGCCCTGAATCTCCTCGGGGGTCGCCGGCCGGATCAGCTCGGTCAGGGCGTGGATCTCGTCCTGGTCGCGCACGCCGTCCCGACGGAGCTGCTCGCGCACCCGGGCGAGCACCTCGTCTCGGCCGAGGCCGGTGCTGCGGAAGTGGCGCCCCAGGATGGAGGCGAACCCGTCCGCCGGCCCGGCGCCCTCGCTGAACACGG
>CAZKWG010000707.1:3636-4322 GCA_964556105.1 uncultured Enterobacterales bacterium
GGGCGCTCGCCGCC
Organism: uncultured Enterobacterales bacterium; assembly: GCA_964556105.1. Taxonomy (GTDB): domain Bacteria; phylum Myxococcota_A; class UBA796; order UBA796; family CAZKWG01; genus CAZKWG01. The sequence continues at coordinate 3,651 of CAZKWG010000707.1, forward strand.
CCCATCTCCTCGGCGGTCTCGCAGAGCCAGCTCGCCAGGCGGCTCTTGCCGACGCCCTCCGGGCCATGCAGGACCACCGCCCGCGCCGCGCCGCCCTGGGAGACCTCGCAGAGCGCGCTCCAGAGGGTGTCGCGCTCGAGCTCGCGGCCGACCAGCGGCATGATTCGAAGCCCGAACAGGCCGAGGCCGACGCCCCGCAAGGCGCTGTGGGCGATGGCGTTCATCGTCTCGTGGCCGGCGTCGCGGCGCCAGGTCGGCGGCGTGCTCGGGGGAGGACCGAGGCGCACGGGCGCCGTGGGGCCCTCGTCGCCGAGCCCGCCGACCTCGGCCCCACCCCCAAGACCCAGGACCGGGGAGCGCTCGATGCCGGTCCAGGTGTCGCTCCAGGTGGAGGACCAGGCCCGGTTCAGCGCGGAGAGGCGCGTCGGCGGGGCCACAGGTCCGACGCCCGCCGCCCCGCTGGTCTTCAGGCCCCGCGTCCCGCCGCTGGAGTCGTCCGAGTGCTCGGATGGCGGATACACCCCGAAGAGCTCGGCCGGGGCCACCCTGGGCACGGCATCGGGCGGGCAGAGCGCCGCCAGGGCCCGCGCGGCGTCGGCGGCGCGCTGGGGCCGGTGCGCGGGGTCCTTCTCCAGGAGGGCCAGGACCCAGCTCTCGAAGCCATGAGGGAGG
>CAZKWG010000708.1:0-4319 GCA_964556105.1 uncultured Enterobacterales bacterium
GCCCCAAGAAAGGACCCTGGTCCGAGCTCATCACCTTGATCAGCCCGACCACCCGCCGCTCGTGCACCACCGGCAGGCTCATCCAGGAGCGCGTCTTCTTCCAGCCCAGCGCCCGCTGAACGGCGCCCAGCGCCTCCTTGTCCATGCGCCGCTGGTTCGGGTCGCGCGGGTCCGTGACGTCGAGCACGCGCACCGTCTGACCGCCGTCTACGCACAGCGCCGTGAGCGAGCCCGGCACGACCCGAAAGCGCTCCAGGTTCTCCAGCGGCGGCGATGAGGCCACCGCCGCGATCTCCGCGCCCTCGCCCGCGTAGGCCAGCACCGCCGTCGCGCCCGTCGCCTCCTGCAGCAGCCTCGCCGCGTGCTCCAGCACCTGGGCCGGGCTGGCCGCGCCGTCCTTCGGCCCGCCCTGCTGCTCCACCGCGCGCGAGATCAGCGCTCGAACCTGATCCTGGACCAGGGCGCCGGCGTACTGCAGGAAGGAGCGCGCCGTGTGCTCGGAGAGGTCCTGCCCGAAGGGAGCGTAGGGCCGCGCGTCGGCGGGCCGGTCCAGGAAGACCACCGCCGCTCCGGGCCACTCGCCCGTCCCGCGCGGCAGCAGCATGAGATCGCGCACCTGGAAGGTGCCCAGCCCGGCTCGCTCCAACAAGCCAGGGGCCACCTCGGCGATCTGTCGCTCCCAGTCCCAGGGGTCGGTCCAGCAGTCCAGGTGCAGCCCGCGCAGGGCGGCCTCGAGATCGGGGCGATGGCTGGCCTCCGCCGACCAGGCGCCGCCGAAGAAGAGGTGGCCGGGGCGGCTCGGATCGTGGTGGAGCAGCACCGCGTGCGGGGCGCTGGCCAGGGTGCCGACCTCGGTGAGCAGCACGCTGGCCGCGTCGAGCAGGCTGGTGGTCGTCGCGAGCGCGCGGGTCAGCGTCGAGATGGCGCGCAGCTCGGCCTGGGCGCTCTCGATCTGCAGCACGCGGCGGCAGGCGCTGGCGACGTGCGGCGCGAAGTGCAGCAGCGAGGCCGTGTCCAGATCGGCGTCGTAGGGGTGGTCGGTGATGCGCCAGACCTCCAGCACGCCGGCCACGCGGTCCAGGCTGTGCAAGGGCACCAGCAGGCGGACGCGCTCGCCCTTGCCGCGGGTGGCCAGCGCGTCGGTGGAGCGCCGGGTGCGGGCCAGCATCCTCACCGGCCCGTGGCGGCCCGTGAGGCAGGCCTCCTGGTCGAGCCCGGTGCGGGCGGCCGGCTGGGCGGAGGGCACCGCCATCCAGTCGTCGTGGCGCAGGACCCAGTCCAGGAGGCCGCGGTCGTCGCGGATGGGCCCGTAGTCGGCCCCTCCCTCGCCGCTGGCCGTGTGGGAGAGCAGGCTCACCCGCGCGCCCTCGGCGGTGTGGCGGACGACGAAGACCCGGCAGCCGTCCGAGCTCATCCGGTCGCGCACGAGCTGGGTCATCTCCAGCAGGACGACGGCGGGCTCCTGGTCGCTGGCCACCTTTCGCGAGAGGCGAACGACGCCGCCGCTGTCGGCGGCGCGCCGGATCATGCGGATCCCCAGCTCGAGGTTCGCCGCCATCCCGCGCAGATCGCCGCGAGCCATCGCCGCGCCGACCCGCGTGCGGAACAGGGCGACCAGCGCGTGCGGCTGGCCGGAGCCGAGCGGCAGGAGCAGCGCCCAGCGGGGACGGGCGCCCGGCACCAGGACCGGCTCGTCCTGGCTCGAGCCCGCCGCCGCCAGGGCCTCGTCCGAGACGGGTGGGCGCAGGACGCTCGGCAAGGCGCCCAGCGAGACCCAGGGGGGATCGCTGCGGGTGCTGGGGGTCGCGCGGACCCAGATCTCCTCGAGCTGCGGGCAGGCCGCGTGCGCCCGCATCACCTTGCGCACGAAGTCTCGCACCTCCGCATCAAGACTGCGTGGAATTCCCCCCTGGGCCCAGCTCCCGGTGGGGAGGCCAGGCAGGGTGACGTCCCGGTCGGCCGTGGAGGGGTAGAGGCGAGGGAGCTGCGCCAGGGCCGCGGTGCTGGCGACGTGGGCCTTGGACAGGCGCAGCCGCTCCGCCAGGCGCTGCAGGGTCGCGCCGGCCAGCGCCCCCAGCACGTCCAAGATGCGCATCTCCCCTGCGGTCGGCAGGAAGGGCTCCACCCAGAAGAAGTCCAGGGTGGCGCACAGCGGCGCGTCCGGCTCCATCTGGCTCTCGCTGCTCGCTCGCACCGGCGCGCTCACCGCCGCGCCATAGTAGGCGTAGCCGCTCTCCAGGTGGCTCACCCGCGACCAGGCCACGTCGGCGACGACGATGATCTCCTGGGTGCGGGCGGCGAGCTCGGGCAGGCCGCCGGGGGGCTCGCGATCCTCGGCGCCGAGCTGCCAGGCCTCGGGCGTCACGCCGTTCTCGCCATCGACGAGCACCTGGCGTCCCCCCTCGGGCGGGAAGATGGAGGCCATGGCGCGGTCGGCGTGCAGCAGCCTGCCGCCGACGTCGGCGACCCGCTTGAGCACGGCCAGAGGGTTGTCGTCCACGCTGTCCGAGAGCGAGCGCAGCGCGCCCAGGATCGCCAGCGGGTGCTCTCGCCGGGCGCGCGCGACGGTCTCGACCAGGATGGGCAGCAGCCAGCCCGGGACGGGATCGCGCAGGAAGGTGAGCCCGCCGGCGCGCCGGATGCGCGGCCCGATGTTCCCGGGCGGGTTGGGGCCGACCAGCACGGTGTTTCGGCGGATGGTCTCCGCGGGCAGGCGCTCCAGGGCGAGGAAGCCCGCGTCCCACTCCTCTCCCAGCCAGAGCACGCCGAGCGCGTCGGCGCGACCGGGCTCGGCGGAGAGCGCCTCGAGGGCGACCACCGCGCACTCGAAGCCGGCCTCGGCGAAGGCCTTGACCAGCCGTGGCGGGACCTCGAGCCCGGGGAGGGACGAGAACAGCGCCAGCGGCCAGTCGGTCATGCTCACAGCCCCCAGCGCCGCAGGCGGCCCTCGGCCTCGCGAAGCTGCGCCAGCCGGCCCGCGCCGCCGCCGAAGATCTCCCGCCGGACCCAGGGCGTGGCCTCGTCCTTGATCAGGCGCTCGGCGTCGGGGTTCAGCGCGCGCCCGTCCGGGCGGCTCAGCGACTCCTCGAGCTCGCGCCAGAACTCGTCGCCGTACTGCAGGATCAGGCGGCGCAGGTGGGTGAAGCGCTCGGTGGCGGCGATCCATTTGGCCAGGGTGCGGTCGGCCGCGGCGGTGTCGGCGGCCCCACGCGCGGGGAGCACGCTGGTGCGCCGCTCGAAGGTCACGACCAGGCGGAAGCGGTTGATGCAGCGCTTCATCAGCCGCGGGTTGGCGAAGAGCGGGTCGTTCAGCGCCAGGCTCAGCGCGTCCTGGTGCTCCGTGCTCATGCCCGCGGCCTCCTGCGGGGTCAGGAAGGAGGCGACCAGGCGGGCCACGTCGCGACCCTGCGGGATGGGCAGCGTGAACACGATGGGGAAGACCTTCTCCAGGTAGCGGTTCCCATCGTAGCCGTTGATCCCTGCGAATTTCGTGCCGATGGCCTGCACCAGCACGCCCTTGTCCATCGCCACCAGGAACTTGCAGCCCAGCGTCTGCGATCCGCTCACCAGCACGCGCAGGTGGTCGAGCAGGTCTACGGCCCCCGCAGGGCTGCAGCGGTCCAGGTCGTCCACGATGATCACCGGGGTCTTGCCTGGCCAGGCCTGGCCGAGCAGCTTCTCGAAGCTCTGCCAGAGGGCGCTGGTCGGGTCCTGCGGCGGCTCCAGCGTCGCGGCCTCGCCGATCGCGTTGATGTCCGCCTTCATCATGTTCGCCGTGACGCCCTTGAGCAGCTCCGGCCCCAGGCTGAACCCGCCCAGCCCGAGCAGGGTCGGCGCAGCGCGCACGCCCACCGCCACGGCCGCGGCGAAGAGCTTGCGGAAGACGCTCTTCGCCGCGTCATTGTTGTGCAGCTCGGACGGAGCCTCCTCCCAGATCCGCCGCATCAACGCCGGCAGCAGCGGTCCTGACCCCTCGTGTCTCCAGGCGTCGAACCAGATCGTCGGCGCCTGCGACTCCTGCGCGTCGAGCCGCCGCTTGATCGCCAGCAGCAGCGTCGTCTTGCCGGAGCCCCAGTCGCCGGAGAGCAGGATGGGGCTGGTCACCGGCAGCGCGGGCAGCAGATCGGCGATCTGGTCGCCCAGCGCCTTCAGGCCGGGCCAGAGGTGGGCCTCCTCGGCCATCGGGAGGTCATCGAGCAGGTGGGGGCGGGGCGCCTGAGTGGTCATGGTGCCTTCATGTTAACGCCCGGCTCAGCTCCGCGGGGCCTCCCTGGCCTTCGGGGCGGACGCGACCGGATCGGGCGTCCAGAGCGAGAGCG
>CAZKWG010000709.1:0-4317 GCA_964556105.1 uncultured Enterobacterales bacterium
CCCGCAACACCGTCGCCGAGGCCTACGCCGAATTGGTCGCCGAGGGCTGGCTGGAGCCGACGGACACGAACCTGCGGTCCCCGGTCTTGCGGTATCGGCGCCTCGGCGACTGACCCACGCCGCGCTGAGGTCGCCGGGGGCTGTGGTCGCGGCCTGGGCGTCGGGCACTGCCACGCAGGCTGTGGTTCAGGTCGTTCGCCTCGAACGGTCGGGGAGGATGTGTTCACCTCCACCTCGGGACATCCGAAGCGTCCCCCCATCGAGCCACATGAGCCAGCTCTGGTGCTTCATCCCAGAGAAGTCTTCGTCGCGCTCGCCCATGACTCGCCGCTCGGTCAACACGGTCCATAGCACGGTCACGCCGAGACGCGCGCATAGCTCGCGCAGGTGGTCGTCGTTGACGAGCAGGCACGATGGCCCGCCCTGGAGCGAGGCCGGCGACTGGAAGAAGAGGTGTCTGTTGTCCTGAATGAAGCCGCAGGCACCGTCGTAGCGGGTGGAGGTAGCCTGTACCAGCTCGACGCTTGGGACGGTAAGGCTGAGCGTGCGCGACTCCCATTCGCCCCCGGCGGCGCTGAGCCGATTCGCGGTGGGCCGTAGGGCCAGCTTCAGGAGGCGTCGTGCGCGCGGATCAAAGGAGTCTTGCGGCGTATGTAGGTCGGCGTAGGTCGGCGCCCAGGGGTACTCGCCGATGAGGTTGTTCCCACCGCCACCTGTTCCCTCTGGCATCCACCTTCCCATGAAGTCCGCGCCGTTGATCTCGGCGAGGACGGCCTCCAATGTCGCGACCGGGGCGAGGTAGCCGACGAACAGCATCATCGCATCACGGTATTTCGAGGAACCTTCTTCTGTGCGCTCGCTCCAGGGAAAGTAGCCATCCAACAGACGCCAGCGTGTCCCTGGGCGTGTCGGATCCTCGCACGGGTGGAAGAAGAGGTCTGGCGACGGGAGATCATCCGCCGCGATCCAGTCTGGGTCAGACAGGCCGGCATTCCGCGTAAAGTCCAGGCGCGCTGGTTCCCACCACGAGAGCTCCCGCGAGACCTGCCTGGCGTCCCGCAGTGCCCCGAGCGGCGCGCTCGGATCCAGGTCTCGCAGGCGCTTCGAGGCCAGCCCCTCGACGACCTTGCCCCGCGCTCGTGCCCGGTCGTCGATCCGCCCGACCAGGCGCGCGAGGGCGATGCGCTGGTACTTCTTGCCGATGCGCTCGGCCCAGACAGGCTTTGCGCGGCCTGGACCATGGGTCTCGATCATCTCGTGATCGTAGTCCGCGTGCAGCTCTGGTTCATAGCCGAGCGACAATACCTCGCCGAGCACCCACCGGCGCGCCTTCTCCAACCCCCGCTCGGACAGCCAGGGGCGGAGGACTCCTGGGATCGTGTAGATGCCGAAGTCCCCAAAGATCTCGCTCATCACGCTCTCGTACAGGCGCGGATAGCCCGGAGCAAACTCCCGGGTGCCCAGGCGCTCGAGCCGCGGCTTCGCTGGGACCCTGAGCTTCACTGGTGCGGCAAAGGGTGGCCTGAAGTCCTCCAGCGGGAGGTCCGCAGGCAATACCCTACGGTGCGCAGCCCACTCGGCGATGCACAGGACGTGGTCCCGGATCAGGGCGTTGGCCGGCGTCCCTGCGGCGCGGTGGAGCACGCGGTCGCGACAGGTTCGGGCCAGGCTGGCCAGTGACCTGGGCTCGGGGTTTCGCAGGACCGCGCCGTAGGCCGCGAGCAGCACGCGCTCCACCACGGCGTCGTCATCCACGTCCGCGAAAAGCTCCACCAGCGATATGGACAGGTCGGGCACCCCCTCGAGCAGGCGCACGATGGCCCGGGTCGCATCGTCGCGCACCCGGAGGTCCGCCGCCAGGCCACACCAGCCGAGCACCACGCACCAGGCGAGGCGTAGCTCGGGGCCGACGTGCTCAAGCCTGGTCTCAAACGGGGCGCGTAGCGCGCGGACGAGCGGAGATGGCACGGACTCGCGCACGTAGGCGCCATACAGATATCCGCACAGGGCGCCGTCCCGACGCGGCATGGGCGTGTCGATCAGCCGCCGGTGCAGGTGGCGATGGTCGTAGTCGTGACCGGGCCTGAGCGCCAGCGTGAAGAGCGCGTCCCAGGCTGCCTCTGAGAAGTGCTCGTCGCTCAGCGCCTTCTCCAGCAGCGCCCCCACTCGGGGGCCGAGGGTCGTGGGGGCACGCCAGGGCAGAGCCGCCACCCAGGCTTCCAGGAGGATCTCCTGCTCTTCGACGTTGTCGCTGAGATCTGTCAGCTCTCCCCGATCAGCCTCGGGGAGGAGCAGGGCCAGGGACTCGGCGAGGCCCGGGTCGGCCAGCGCGCGCTCGCGGAGCTGGGCGCGGTCGATCCTACGGCTCACGAGCACGTCGGCGAGCAGGTGGTGACGGAGTCGCCCAAAGGCGATGTGGACGCGCTCATCGGCGGGGAGCCAGCCGGCGTCCTCTGCGGGCAGCTTCTGCAGCAGACCGATCACAACAAGGTGGTTCAGCAGGCCGTGCCGTCCGCGCTGAGAGGCGGGCAGCGCCTCCTCCACGAGGCGATCCGCGTCCGACCATGGGATGGGGCCACGCTCCGAGATGGTCGTGGCCAGGTCGAGCATGGCCTTCGTCACGACCGAGTGCCCGACCTCCGGATGACGCCTCTCCAGCTCCTCATCGCGCGCGCGCAGCAGGGCCCTGAACATCTCGACGGAGCCCCTCCAGCCCACCGGGACTGCGCGCAGCCCACGCGCCTTCATGGTCTCGCAGAGCACGCGCAGGAACAGCGGGTTGCCCAGCTCGGGCTCCAGGAGCGGACCCACGGGAGCTTCGAGGCCGTAGTGCCGGAAAAATGCGGCGCAGGCGTCGAACACGGCGTCGCCGAAGCCGGGGTGCTCGAATGCAGGGAGGGCGACGCCCTCGCGTAGGACCTGGCGCGTGTAGCCGTCGCGCACAGAGACGCAGAGGCAGAGGTTCGGGCGCTGCTGGATCGCTCCGACGATCACCGGCAGCTCGTCCAGCCAGCGGCCGCGATCGCGCCGCTCGTCCAAGGCGTCGATGCAGAGTAGCAGGCGACCCGTCGCGGCCCCCGCCGCGTCCAGCGCGTCCAGCAGCACATCGCGGGTCCAGCTAGGGTCCAATGCCAGCGCAGAGGCCAGCGACTCCCAGGGGGCCCGATCAGCGTCGAATTGGCGTCCATCGACGAGGAGGGTGGGGAGTCCGGCGGCGATGCGCGCCTGGGCGGCGTCACACAGGCCGTGGGTCTTGCCGATCCCCGCGGGTCCTGTGAGGACCAGGACGCGACGCGCGCTGGCTTGGACGACCGGAGATCCCAGCCATTTCTCGAAATCGAGCAGCACTCCCAGCACCTCCCGGGCGGTGTCCAGGTTGGCTGCCGGGAAGGTCGCGTTGATCTCGGCCTGTCGTTGACGGAAAGGGATCGAGCCCGCGGTGCCCTTTCCGTGGCGCCGGTCCAGATCCTGCACGAGGTCGAGCGTACAGCTCGCGGCGTGCTGGCGAGCGTCGCTGACGATCTCCCCGGCCTGAGCCAGATCCCCTGCTGCAAGCGCCCCGGAGAGGGCCTGGAGTGCCCGAGCGAGCGACTCCCCGTTGGAGATCGCCTCCAGCGGAAACGGACCACCCCAGGAGTCGTCCCGGTCGCGGCGCGCAAGCGATGATGCCCATGATCGTGTTGTCTCTCCGATCTTCCGTTGCCAGTCCGCGCAGCGCCGCCTCCATCCCTCCGTGTCGCCCAGCGCCGCGAGCGCCTCATTGAGCGCGTGTCCGTGATGCAACTCGTGATTGTAGCGCGGCCGCGCCCTGGCGATGGCCCCATGGATCTGGTCGGCGAACCAGGTCACGCCCAGGTGGTTCGGGTCGAACCAGTACCGGTAGCGCCCGCCGCTGGGGTCGATGCGCTGCAAGCGCTCCTGGAGCGTGAATGCACTCCATAGCTCGACCATGAGGGGACACCCGGCAGCCTCCGCTTCGGCCTCAACCTCGCGCTTGAAGACCGCGAAGCGGTCCAGTTGGCTCTTTCCGCCGCGCCCCCGCGAGCCTGACAAATCGAAGGGGAGGCAAACAGCGTAGCGGCTCAGCGTCGGGTGGTTCTCGCTCGCTTTGCGCAGCGATGCACGCGCCTTGGCGAGCGCCTCGCCGAGATCGAAGATGTACTTGGCCTGCCAGCCATGTACCTCGCCGCCCGGCCCGCGCCACAGGCACTCCACACCCCCGTCGCCGCCGTCCCCGCGCACGCGCACGAACCCCGCCGACGAACTCACGTCCGCGTAAGCGAGCTGACAGCAGAGCTCCTCGAAGGCGCGGTCAGG
>CAZKWG010000710.1:0-4314 GCA_964556105.1 uncultured Enterobacterales bacterium
CCCCAGCGTGTCCTCGAGCGCGGCGACCGCGGCGTCCACGGCCCAGGGCGCGCTGCGGCCGGTCAGCGCCGGGTGGGTGACCAGCGGCTGCTTCTTCGCCGCCGCCGCCGTCGCCGCGTCGAGCCAGCCCACGTCCACCATCCGGGCGAGCGTGATGTCCCTGCGCTCCTGAGCCTTGTCCGGGTGCTGGAGCGGATCGTAGCGGTTCGGCGCCGAGATGATCCCGCCCAGGACCGCCGCCTCCCCCACCTCCAGACGGCCGACCGGCTTGCCGAAGAAGGCGCGGGCGGCCTGGTCTACCCCGTAGACGCTGGCCCCGTCGGCCTGCCCCAGGTAGACGCCGTTCAGGTACAGCTCCAGCACCTCGTTCTTCGAGAGGCGCCGCTCCAGGGCAAGGGCCAGCAGCGCCTCGTGCGCCTTGCGCTCGATCGTGCGATCCGAGCTCAGGAAGAGGTTCTTGGCGAGCTGCTGCGTCAGAGTCGAGCCACCCTGCACCGTGTTCCCGCGGACCACGTTGACGACGAAGGCGCGGGCGATGCCGATGGGGTCCACCCCTTCATGGTCGTAGAAGCGGCTGTCCTCCATCGCCAGCACGGCGTGCACGACGTGGTCGGGGATCTCCGCGAGCGGGACGCTGCGGCGGGTCTCGTTCTGGGCGCCGCGCACGGCCGCCAGCTCCGCCGGGGCGAAGGTGGCGCGGCCCTTCGGGCTGACGCTGGAGACGTGGCCGTCGCGGAAGGTCACCAGGACCTCGCCCTCCGACGCGCTCCAGCCAGGACCCTCCGCCGCCGGGACGTCCACCATCACCGCGTCGCCCGAGACCTGAAAGTCCCCGGGCTTCGCCACCTTGCTGGATCGGACGTAGCCGGCGGCGCTGAGATCGGCGGCCAGCGCCTCGGCGCTGTAGCTGAGCCCGGTCCAGACCACCTGCGGCCCGCTCATCACCCTGCCCGAGCTCGACCAGACCGGCCCGGCGACGACCCGGTCCACGTCCAGCAGGGCCGCCCGGTAGAGGGTCCCGACCACCGCGCCGCCGCCCAGGATCAGGCCGATGAGCGCGCCGAGCAGGATGCGGCCCACCCAGGCGCCGAAGCGCCGAATCGGCGAGCCGCCCTTCGCACGGCCCTTGCCCTTCGGCTTCGCGCCCTTCGCGGGCCGCTTCGCGGACCTGGGAGGCGCCTTCGCCGCGGCGGCGCTGCCGCCTCTGGATGAGCTCGGTGAACGGGCCACGTAGAACCTCCACCAGGCTCGACGCTCTTGCGGCGTCAAGACCCATGGTGAGGTTCAGTCTAACAGATCCCTGGCCACCTGGACGACGTGCGCGACGTTCATTCCCAGTCGATCCGCCACCACGTCACCGGGCGCCGAGGCGCCGAAGCGGTCGATGCCCACGCTGGCGCCGCGCCCGCCGGTCCAGCGCTGCCAGCCCAGCGTGATCCCTGCCTCCACCGAGACCTTCGGCAGCCCCTCCGGCAGCACGCTGGCCCGATAGGCGGCGTCCTGAGCCTCGAAGGCCTCCCAACAGGGCATGGCGACCACGCGGGTCGGGACGCCCTCGGCCTGCAGCGCGTCGCGGGCCTCGAGGGCCAGGGAGACCTCGGAGCCGGTGGCGAGCAGGACCATCGCCGGCGGGCCATCGGCCTCGATGAGCACGTAGGCGCCGCGGTGGAGCCCCTCGGCCGCGCCGTAGATCGAGCGGTCGAGGTTGGTCAGGTTCTGCCGGGTGAGCACGAGGGCGGTCGGGCCATTCGTCCTGGCCAACGCCATCTTCCAGGCCTCGACGGTCTCCGTGGGATCGCCGGGCCGCACCACCCAGAGGTTGGGCACGCCGCGCATCGCCATCAGGTGCTCGATGGGCTGGTGGGTGGGGCCGTCCTCGCCCAGCCAGACGCTGTCGTGCGTGTAGATGTAGATGACGGGCTGCTCCATCAGCGCGCTGAGGCGAACCGACGGGCGCATGTAGTCGTAGAAGACCAGGAAGGTCGCGCAGAAAGGCCGGAAGCCCCCGTGCAGGACCATGCCGTTGCACACGGCGGCCATGGCATGCTCGCGCACACCGAAGGCGATGTTCCGCCCCTCGGGCGTCGCCGCGGTCAGCTCGCCCGCGCCCTTGAGGCCGGTGCCGTTGCTCTCCGCGAGATCGGCGCTACCGCCCAGGAGGCCGTCCAGCGCGGCGCCGGCGGCGATGAGGGCGGCGTGGCTGGCCTTGCGCGTGGCGACCTTGTCCCCCGGCTTGTACTGCGGCCAGCTCACCGCGCTCAGATCGGGCGCGGCGTGCATCTTCTCCCAGCGCTCGCGCTCGGGGTGCGCGGCCAGACGGGCGCGCCAGGCGGCGTTCTGCTGCGCCCGCTCGCCGTCCCGCGACCGGAAGTGGGCCACCACCGCGTCGGGGACGACGAAGGTCGCGTCCGGGTCCATCCCCAGCGCCTCCTTGGTCGCCCGCACCTCCGCGGCGCCGAGCGGCGCGCCGTGGGACTTCGACGTGCCCGCCAGCCTGGGCGAGCCCTTCGCGATCACGGTGCGGCAGCAGATCAGGCTGGGCTGGTCGGTGACCTGCTTCGCCGCGGCGATGGCGGCCGCCACCGCGTCGCGGTCGTGGCCGTCCACGCGCTGAACATGCCAGCCATAGGCGGCGTAGCGCGCGCCCACGTCCTCGGTGAACGTGATCGCCGTCGAGCCGTCGATGGAGATCTGGTTGTCGTCGTAGAGGACGACGAGGCGCCCCAGCTTCAGGTGGCCCGCCAGGCTGGAGGCCTCGCCGGAGATGCCCTCCATCAGGCAGCCGTCCCCGCAGAGCACGTAGGTGTAGTGGTCGGAGAGCTCCTCGCCGAAGCGGGCGCGCAGGTGCGCCTCGGCCATCGCCATGCCCACGCCGTTGGCGATCCCCTGCCCCAGCGGGCCGGTGGTCGTCTCTACGCCGGGGATGTGGCCGTACTCGGGGTGCCCCGCCGTGGGGCTGCCCCACTGCCGGAAGCGCTTCAGATCGTCGAGCGTGAGCGCCGTGCCCGTCAGGTAGATCATGCTGTACAGCATCATGGAGCCGTGACCGTTCGAGAGGACGACGCGGTCGCGGTCGGGCCAGCTCGGGTCCTGCGGGTCGTACTTGAGCGCGCGACCCCAGAGGGCGGTGGCGATGTCCGACATGCCCATGGGCATGCCGGGGTGGCCGGAGTTCGCGGCCTGCACCGCGTCCATGGCCAGACCCTTGATCGTGTTGGAGCAGAGGGTCTCGATGGGACGAAGGTCGCCGCTCATGGGGTCGCCGCTCCTGGGATGGGTGTGCATCGACGCTCTCCGAAGGCGGCGCATCCTATTCGCCGCCCCGGGTCATCGCCAGTGCATCCCACACACTCTGACACGCCTAGCGCGTGACGAGCACAGGCACGGGGCACTCGCGCAGCACGCGCTCGGTGACCGAGCCCAGCAGCACGCGCCCGAGGCCCGTCCGGCCGTGCGTGCCCATGACCACCAGATCGTGTTGGCCGGCGGTGACCTGCGCGAGCAGCTCCTCGGGCGGGAAACCCTCGCGGACGATCATGTCCTGACCGATGGTGTCGGGGATCTCTTCCTTCGCGACGCGCTCCAGCCGGTGACGCTGCTCGCGCGCCACGGTCTGGCTCATCTCGGCGAAGACCGGGCCCGCGCTCCCGGCCAGCCCGAGCTCGGTCGCGTAGATGTGCGGGACCACGCCCACATGCAGCAGCGTGACGTGACTGCCGTACACGCGCGCCAGATCGACCGCCAGACGCACCGCGCTCAAGGAGTGATCGGAGAAGTCTACCGGCACCAGGATTCGAGTGAACTTCGTCATCGTGTTGCCCTCCCCATTGGACGATCTCACCTTATGGCGTCGGCGTCGGCTCGGCGAGGGCCGGCCACACGTTGCTGTGTTAATGCCCGCCCCGAACCTGATCCGAGGTGTCTGCCGTGTCCGAGCTCACGATCACGCCGCGAGGCAAAGACTATAGCCAGTGGTACCTGGACGTCATCGCCGCCGGCGACCTGTCCGACAACTCCCCCGTCAAGGGCTGCATGGTCTTCAAACCGCACGGCTACGCCGTCTGGGAGGCCATCCGCGACGATCTGGACCGGCGCTTCAAAGAGACCGGCCACACCAACGCCTACTTCCCCCTCCTCATCCCGCAGAGCTTCCTGTCGAAGGAGGCCGAGCACGTCGAGGGCTTCGCCAAGGAGTGCGCCGTCGTCACGCATCACCGCCTGCGCGCCGCCGCGGGGGGCGGGGTCGAGCCCGATCCGGCGGCGAAGCTCGAGGAGCCGCTGATCATCCGGCCGACCTCGGAGACGATCATGTGG
>CAZKWG010000711.1:0-4309 GCA_964556105.1 uncultured Enterobacterales bacterium
GGGTGATCGAAGGGGACCTCGCAGATGATCAGGCGCGGGTCGCCCTTGAACGGGACGTCGATCTCCTTCAGCATCCGGCTGGCGTCGCGCCCGACCCAGGAGCGGTTGACGTGCTCCCGGTCCGGCGTGAGGATCAGCTTCTCCAGGCGCGTGATCTGGTGGTTGCGCAGGCGAACGGCCCCGAGCGCCTCCACCCGGTCCATCAGGGAGTCGAAGACCTTCTCGACCGCCAGGACCTCTTTCTCGTCCGTGCAGATGATGTTGTTGTCGAAGCTGCCGCCCAGGTAGATGCCGCGCGCGGCGCGGTCCAGGTCGGCCGTCTCGTCTACAACCACCGGTGGATTTCCCGGCCCACCCGCGATGCACTTCTTGCCGCTGTTCATCGCGGCCTTGACCACCTCGCCGCCGCCCGTCACGACCACCAGGCGGATGCCTGCGTGGCGCATGATCTGGTTGGCGGAGTCGATGGTGGGCGTCTCCACGCAGGTCATCACGTTCTCGGGGCCGCCCACCTCGATGACCGCGCGGTTGATCAGGTCGATGCAGTAGGCGCTGGTCTTCTTCGCGGACGGGTGGACGTTGAACGCCACCGTGTTGCCGCCAGAGACCATCCCGATGCCGTTGTTGAGGATCGTCTCCGTCGGGTTCGTGCAGGGCGTGATCGCCCCGATGACCCCGTAGGGAGCCCGCTCGATCAGCGTGAGCCCGTCGTCCCCCGTGTACGCGATCGGGTCCAGGATCTCCGGGCCGGGCGTCTTGTGGATGACGAGCAGGTTCTTCTTGATCTTGTCCTCGACGCGGCCCAGCCCCGTCTCTTCGCGCGCCATCTTCGCGAGCGTGTGGACATCGTCCGCGGCACGGCGCCGGATGTTGGCGATCATCTCCCGCCGCTTCTCCAGCGGCGTCGCCACCAGCAGGAGCTGCGCCTGCCGCGCCGCCCCCACCGCGTCGTCCACGGTCTTGAAGACGCCGCGCAGGCCGCCTGCGGGAGCGTCCGCGGCCGAGGCCTTCGCGGGCATGTCCCCCGACCGGATGCGGGTCAGCACACGCTCGACGATGTCGCCGATCTGGTCGCGCTCCATGCTCACGGCCGACCATCCTCATTGGACTTGAGGTAGACGCTCTGGCGCCCCATGTCCACCGCGTCCACGATGGCCATGACCACCGCGTCGATGGGCCGGGCGTCGGTCGCGCGGGTCTGGCGCGCGCTGGACCCCGAGGCGTAGAGCACGAGCTCTCCCACCCCGGCGCCGACGGCGTCCGCGGCCACCACGAACGAGCCCTGCTCCTCGAGCGAGAGCGAGACGTCGCGCACGAGGTACAGCTTGAGGCCCTCGATCTTCTCGTCTTTGCGGGTCGAGACGACCGTTCCGACGATTCGCCCGAGCTTCATCGCAGCTCCAACGCGTGGCGGAGGCTCACGCCTTCTTGGACGGCGTCCGGCCCAGCGGGAGGACCTCGTCGATGTTCTCGTGGGGCCGGGGGATCACGTGCACGCTGACCAGCTCGCCCACACGCTGGGCCTGGCGCGCGCCCGCCTCGGTGGCAGCCTTCACAGCCGCGACGTCACCGCGAACGATGGCGGTGACATAGCCACCGCCCGTCTTCTCGTAGCCGACCAGCTCCACGCGGGCGGCCTTGACCATCGCGTCTGCGGCTTCCACCATGGCTACCCAGCCCTTGGTTTCGATCATCCCGAGTGCGTCTGCCATGGGGTACTCCAGCTCTCCCTGAAAGGTTTTCTAGGCTCGTGAGTCGTTACTTGGACGCGAGGGCTTCGATCGCGGCGATCGCCGCGTCCCGCGCGCTGTCGATCTCGCTCTCGCTGCCCGCCATCCACAGACGCCCGAAGGCGCCGAAGGGTCGGACGTTGACAAGATTGACGTTCGCGGCCTTCTCCGCCTCGTTGGCCGCGGCGACGATCCAGGCCGCCGGCTCGGTCTCGAGGATGAAGAGGCTCTGACCCGGGATGATCATCATCCCCTGGCGGTCGCGGTTGATGAGCTGAGCCTGGTAAGGCTCGATGGCCCGAATGATCTGGTTCGAGACCACCTTCGGGCGCTTGTAGCTGTTGGCGTCGAGCTGCAGGTACGACAGGATGGCGTCGCCGGCGCTGAGCACCTCGCCCTTGTCGTCGTGGTGCACCTCGAGCAGACCGAACGCGCGCTCGACCACCTGGATGGCCGGGACGGAGCGGGTGGCCTTGAGGGCCACGTCCGTCACGCGGTTGATGATCATGCCCGGCGCGGTCTCGACCCAGAGGCTCGCCTGACCCGCGAGAGGCAGGAAGCCCTTGCAGGTCGTACCGGTGAAGGCCGCCAGCTGCGGCTGGAGGCTGTCGAGGAAGACATACCCGCGGAGCGTGACCGACAAGCTACCCTCTCCTGTCTCTCACGGAGACCTCGCGCATTGGTACCGCGTGGAAACCCGGACGTCCAGAGCACACGCGCGGATTCTGGATCCGAGGCGACCCATCATCGAAAAGCCAGCGTGGCGATCGCGGCGGCCACGGCGAGCGCGGCGCCCACCGCCAGCAGCACGAGCACGGTCAGCGCGACCTTCGGCAGCGTCTTCTTCCAGGCCGGCTCGGGCGGGGGGGCCGCGACCTTCAGGCGCATGATCTCGTCGAGGGTGGCGCCGCGCCTCACGCCCGAGGCCGTCTCCGGGAAGGCGCTCTCGGGGCTCGCGGGCTGGCTGGCCGCCATCGGCTCCATGCTGCTCGGCGCGGAGATGGCGATCTCCATGGGCACGATGGAGGAGACCGGCGAGCTGGCCCGGTCGAGCGGGCTCACCGGCCGCTCGACCACGATCGGGCCGGCGCCGCGTGGCCCGCCTGGCCCCGTCGTCCGCTGCGGCGGCGGGCCGACGCGCACCGGAGGCGCGGGCTCGGTCGAGCGGGGCGGGGCCATGGGCGCAGACGGCGCCTCCATCCCCGCGGGGCTGGCGCGCCCGACGGGCGTAGCGGGCGCGGGCATCCGCGGCGGCGGCGCGGCGCTGCTCCCGATAGAGGCCCGGCCGACCGGGCTCGAGCTTCGCGACGGCGGCGCGCTCGCGACCTCCTCGCGAGAGGTCGGATAGATCAGGCCCGTCTTCCCGTGGTCGGGGATCGCCCGCAGATCGACGCGCTGAACCTCGCCTTCCGACATGAAGAGCGCCGTGGGCTCCTCCTCGAAGCCGCCGCCCGCGCCGGGCGCAGCGGGGGGCTTCTGAGTGGGGGGCTCGGCGAAGTGGAACATGCCCGTGGGGCCATGATCCGGCACGCGCCGAAGATCGGGAGCGGCGCGGTCGCGCGCGGGCGCCGGGGAGGGGCGCGAGGGCGTGGCGCGGGGCGGCGGCGCCTCGGGGATCAGGCTCTTCGAGCGGGACCGCCGGGCCGCCTCTTCGATCTGATCGGGGGAGAAGATCGAGGTGGCCTCGTCATCCACGCCCGCCTTCCAGTAGCCGCCCTGAGGCGCGCCGGGGGACTGGAAGGGGTCGGAGTGCGGGGGGGGAGGATCACCCTCGAAGCGGGCGTTGCGCGCCCGAAGCTGCTCCACCATCCCCGGCGGGTACTGCACGGCGAGGCGACGCCCGCATGGGCATGCGATCCGCGAGCTCGGCGCCGGATAGGGCTCCCGCAGCGTGTGCTCTCGCCTGCAATTGGGACAGGTCAGCTTCAAGGCTACCCTCTCCGGCCGGGAAGTATACCTGGGTGCGCCGCGCTCCAGGGAACGCTTTGTGCTATCTCGCCAGCTCTGTCGATGCCTCCTCAACCCGAAGCACGGTCATCATCCCGCCCTCCGCGTGAGGCAGGATGTGGCAGTGCGCCATCCAGTCACCGAGGTTGTCAGCCTCGAAGCTCATCCTTAGAATTCCGTAGACAGGCACGTCCACCGTGTCCTCCACGCGCCGGCTCGTGGGCGCCACGCCGTCCAGGGAGAGCACCTCAAAGGGCATCCCGTGCAGGTGAAAGGGGTGGCTGGTCGGAGAGATGTTGCGCACCTCGACGATCGCCTCCTCGCCGTAGGGCAGCGAGACGACGCTGACGTCCGGCCACTGCTCGCCGTTGATGAACCACGCCTCGGTCGTGGTGTCGCCGCTCAGCGCGTAGATCACGTCGGCGCCGCCCGGATCCTCGCTGGGAGCGAGCCCGCTCATGCCCCAGTCCAGCCCGTCGGGCGCCGGCGCGGGGTCCAGGACGCGGACCTGAGCGCGATCGGAGGCCATGCCCGTCGCGCCGCCGTGCTGGGTCCAGCCGAGGTCCTCGAGGACGAAGTCCGCCTCGCCGACGAGCCACTCGGCCTCCAGGCGGTCGCCCGGCCCCAGCACG
>CAZKWG010000712.1:0-4309 GCA_964556105.1 uncultured Enterobacterales bacterium
GCTCGATCTCGCCGCGAACCTCCCCGACCAGCGCGAGGCGCGCCAGCCGCAGGGGGAGCTCGGGGCCGCTGGTGCCCGCCGCCCCCTCCTCGACGCGCGCAGGCAGGGTCGGCAGCGCGGCCGTCGCCCCAGGATCTGGGCGGTCGCATGCCGACAGCGCCAGGAGCGCGAGCAAAATGCTCCTTGACACGGTGGCCGTTTGGCAAAGTCCGCTTGCGCTTCGCCCTGGACGCGGCAAGATCATCCTCCCAGTCCCCAGCGCCCCGGATCCTCGAATCCGCAGGAGGCACACGTGCAAGCCTTCATCCTTCTCGTCCTCCCGGCTATGGCGTTTCGGCCTGATCCAACGATCTACATCGGATCTGAGCCCGATCGCGTCAGGCTCTACCATAAGGACGTTCAGTACGGGCTGAAGCAGGGCGCCGCATGGACCGACTTCAGCCGCGGCGAGGGGCAAGGCTGGCTGGCGCGCTTCGATGAGCGCACCGGGAATCCTCACCGGGCCTGGGGACCGGGCATCGCGCTCGGCCCTGTAGGCGACGAGGCGCAGGTCGAGGCCGCGCTGCGCGGCTTCTTCGCCCGCAACCCCGGCCTGCTCGGCGTGGACGCCAACGATCTCGTGCTCGCGCGCGCCGGCTACGTGCCGCAGACCGACACCTGGTACGTGCGCTTCGAGCAGCTCGTCGGAAGCGTCCAGGGCGATGTCCCCGTGCGGGAGGGCGCGTTCGAGGCGCGGATCCGCTTCGGGAAGCTCATCCTGTTCGGGGTCCAGACCTATCCCGACGCCCTGGCGGTCGACACCACGCCGCAGCTCAGCGTGGGCGCGGCGCGCGGCGTCGCCATCGCCCGCGGCCCGGCCCCCGCCGGCGCGCACGAGGATCTCAGCGCGCGGCTGGTGATCGTGCCCATCGATCACCAGGGCTGGCTGGAGCACCACCTCGCCTGGGAGATCCGCACCCGCACCGCGACGCCCATCGGCAAGTGGAACGCGCTCGTCGACGCGCACACGGGCGCGCTGCTCAACGTCCACAACGAGATCCGCTTCCTCTCCGGCACCCTCGAGGGCACCCACGACACGCGCACGGTCAACGGGGAGTACTCGACCTCTCCCATCCCCTTCGTCGAGATCGTCGGAGAGGACGGCAGCACGACCACCACGGACGAGGACGGGAGCTGGTCGCTCTCTGGGGGCAGCTCGGCGACGACCAGCTTCTCCGGCGAGAAGGTCTGCGTCTCGAACGACGGCCGCGGCGGTGACGGCTCGCTGACCCTGACGGGCGACGCCACCTGGACCGAGGACGAGGCGACGCTGGCGGAGATCGACTCCTACATCTTCCTGCACGACGTGATCGCCTGGCGTGAGGCCTACGCTCCCGGCGTGGACGTCATCACGGAGGGGCGCTCTCCCTGCGGCGGTCGCGATATCCTCGTCTCGAACGTGAACCAGAGCTCCAGCTGCAACGCCTACTATGATGGCGCCGTCAACTTCTTCGAGAGCGGCGGCGGCTGCAACAACACCGGGCGCATCGCCGACGTGAACTACCACGAGTGGGGTCACGGCTTTCATTATTACAACGCCGAGTCTGGCGTCTACGACGGCTCGATCAGCGAGGGCATCGGCGACACGATCTCCGCGATGCTGACGGGCGACCCCATCATCGCCCCCTACTTCATGACCACGGGCTCCGGCATCCGCGAGATCGACTCGGATCGCGTCTACCCGGACGACTGGGTGGGCGAGGTCCACGAGGACGGCCTCATCTTCGCCGGCGCCGTCTGGGACCTCTGGGCCGAGCTGGACAACACCTACGCCGGCGACGCGGACACCGCTTACGACGTGCTCTCCGGCCTCATGGTCAACGGCCTGAAGGGCGGGCCGGAGATCCCGGACTCCTATGACGAGTTCGTGTCGGCGGACGACGACAACGGCGATCTCGGCGACGGGACGCCCCATCAGTGCGAGCTCATCGCCGCCTTCGGCCTGCACGGGCTCGGCCCCGCGGGAGAGGGCGGGGCGCTGATCGAGCTCGCCCACACCCCGCTGGAGAACCAGGCCGCCGACGGCGCGGACTTCTCGCTGACGGCGGAGATCACCAACATCGCGCCGGCCTGCGCCGACTTCGCCGGCGGCTCGGCGAGCGTCTTCTACAGCACCGACAACGGCGCCACCTGGTCGGAGGAGCCGCTCGGCTCGGATGACGAGAGCGCCTGGGGCGCGATCCCCGCCCAGCCCGAGGGCACCATCGTCCAGTACTACATCGAGCTGAGCTCGGCGGAGGGCGACACCATGTCCGCCCCGACCGTGGGCCGCATCGCCCCCTACACCTTCTATGTCGGCGAGATGGTCCAGATCGCCTGCTACGACTTCGAGGACGACGACGGCGGCTTCACCCACGAGCTGGTGGACGGTCGCGACGAGCTGGGCGCGGACGACTGGAGCTGGGGCCGCCCGCGCGGCGACGGCGGCGACCCCGACTACGCGTCGAGCGGCACCAAGGTCTGGGGCAACGACCTGGGCGGCGGCGACTACAACGGAGAGTATCAGAACGAGAAGTGGAACCGGCTCTCGAGCCCGTCTATCGACATCAGCGGCTACGAGCGGGTCGTCCTCCAGTATCGGCGCTGGCTGGGCGTCGAGGACGGCTACTACGACCAGGCGAGCATCCTGGCCAACGGGGCCATGGTCTGGTCCAACCACGCCTCGGATCGCGACGTCGGCGACGAGCACACCATCGACGACCAGTGGATGCTGCACACGGTCGAGATCCCGCAGGACGGCACGGGCGCGGCGATCTTCTCCTGGGACATCACCTCTGACGAGGGCCTCGCCTTCGGCGGCTGGACCGTGGACGACGTCTGCGTCTACGGCGTCGCCGCGGCGCCCGTCGTGGACACCGGCGACAGCGGCGACACCGCTGACACCGGCGAAGGCGAGGGCGAAGGCGAGCCAGACACCGCGGGCGTCAACGGCGACGATCTGGTCCTCAAGACCGGCTGCACCTGCGCCAGCGCCGAGACCGACGGGAAGACCGGCGCGCTCGCCCTCGTGGCCGGGATCGGCCTGCTGGCGGCGCGGCGCCGCCGCACCACGCGGTGAGCACCTGCCTCCTGGGCCTGCTCCTCTGGGGTGGGCCCGCGCTGGCCGCGCGTGAGCCGCCCGACTACCGCGCGGAGCTGGTCCGGGCCGCCGCCGCGCGCGCCGAAGCGCTGAACGCGGAGGGCCTCTACCCCGAGGCCGTGGACTTCGCGCGACGCTTCCAAGCGGGGGTGGAGCCCGCGGCGGACGTGGCCTATGAGGCCGCCTATGCCCTGAACCGCATGGCGAAGCTCGAGGACGCCCTCGACGCCTACACCCAGACCCTCGCGCTGAACCCCGACCACGCCGCGGCCCGCTACGACCGGGGAGAGCTGCTCCTGGCCCTCGGTCGGCCGGGTGAGGCGCGCGAAGACCTGCTCGCGGCGGCGCGGCTACGCCCCGATCACTGGGCGGCGCACTTTCGCCTCGCGGAGCTGGCCGGCCACGACCGCGACGTCGCGGCCTTCGAGGAGCACCTCATGGCCGCCCTGCGCAACGGCTTCGATCTGCGCACCCTCCTGGCGGATCCCACGTGGACCAGCTGGATCAGCGATCCTGGCCTCGGTCCCGTACTGCAGAAGCTCATTATCGTTTATGGTGACGAACGTATCCTGGAGGGCCTGAGATGAGCGCGAAGCAGATCGTTCGAGCCGCGACCCTGGCCGGAGGGCTGGCCCTCGCCGCGCCCGCCGCGCGCGCCTCGGACGGACCTTTCGGGTTCGGTGTCGGCGTGGTCGCGGGAGACCCCTCGGGCCTCTCCGTCGGCTATCGGCCGGGCGAAGACTGGATGCTCCAGGCCGCCGCCGGCTGGAGCCTCATCAACGATCGCCTGCACCTGAACGTCGACTACCTCTACACCCTCACGGTGCTTCAGATCCCCGACGCGGGCGGCGCCTCCTTCCCCGTCTACGTCGGCGTCGGCGGCCGCCTGCGCCTGGGCGGCGACTGGGACGACGACTGGGACGACGACTGGGACGACGACTGGGACGACGAGGGCATCGGCCTGCGCGTCCCCATCGGCATCACCATCCTGCCCGACCGCGCCCCCTTCGACGTCTTCCTCGAGCTCGCCCCCGCCATCATCCTCATCCCCGAGACCGAGGGAGAGATCGACGGCGGCATCGGCGCCCGCTTCTACTTCTAGCGCTGCCCTTCCCGCGCCCCACCCGCCGTCCCCCCCGCACCCGAGCGGGAGGGGGGTAGACAAAAAACCGCACCCGAGCGGGAGGGGGG
>CAZKWG010000713.1:0-4288 GCA_964556105.1 uncultured Enterobacterales bacterium
GGCCCACATCGACGAGCAACGCCGGACGGGGCGGCTGATCCGGCCGAACAGCCGCTACGTCGGGCCGGAGCCTCGAAAGCAGATAAAAATAGATAATGGATAAGGTCCGACCCTGTTCCGCGAAGCGAAGCGATGTAAATTTTTCTTCATAGGGAAAAAATTCTACCGTGCCCGATGGGCGCGGGGCACGGTCTGGCATAAGGCCACTCCTGCAGGACGTGACGAAACCCCTGCGGTGGAGCCTTGCATGCCAACCCGATTCTGCTCTGTCCTCCTGTTTGTCTTGGGTGCGTGCGAGCGCCCCACCGAGTCCTCCAAGCCCGAGGCCGAACCGGCGGACACCGCGGCCGCGGATGACACCGCAACCTCAGGTGACACCGGCGAGGAGGACGCGCTGCTGGCAGCCCTGGACTGTCCCGGCTCCGCCACGCCCATGCAGCTCGAGACCCTGCACGACGCCTACCGCGGCTCTGCGCCGCTCTACAGCGTCGTGCTCAGCTCCTACCTCGACCAGTCCGCCCTGGGCCTCGCGGTCTGGCTGGCGGAGGACCTGGGGCTGGACTGCGCCAGCTACAGCGCGGACGAGACCAGCGGGAGCACCAGCGCCAGCAGCAGCTGTGAGCGCACGGATGGCCTGCTGCTGCAAGGGCAGATCGAGGTCACGGAGGGCGGGGATCTGTACGAGAGCGTCTGGACCGATCTGGTGATGGACGACGGGAACCTGACGCTGTCGGGGGACGGCACCCTGCGCCAGGAGCAGCTCGACGCCGACGGCGCCCAGATCAGCGTCACCGCGGACCGGCGCTGGACGGCGTCTGGCGACGACGACGTCGAGGGCAGCTTCGCTATGCAGGCCGAAGGCGTGATGGGCGTCGCCGGCGAGACGCTGACTGGCTGGGTGGACGCGAGCGGATCGCCCGAAGTGAACGACGGCGAGATCTGCGTCGCCTGGACCTGCGACGACAAGTACATACGCGTTGGGGGCCGCAGCGCCGAGGATGCCTTGGAGGACCCGAGCTGCCGCCTCCTGTTCCAGGGCGATCGTCTCTGGGAGGAGCGCTTCGCGCGGCAGGACGACGGAGGGAT
Organism: uncultured Enterobacterales bacterium; assembly: GCA_964556105.1. Lineage (GTDB taxonomy): Bacteria > Myxococcota_A > UBA796 > UBA796 > CAZKWG01 > CAZKWG01. Next base: position 1,087 of record CAZKWG010000713.1, read on the forward strand.
CTGCTCTACCGTCTCCGTTGACGGTGAGGTGGTCGAGGACGACTGCGGCTGATCTGGAGCGGGCGCTCTCTCAGCTCGGGCGGGCGGGCTCCAGCGAGCGCCTGGCCCTGGCGCGCGCCGTGGAGCGGGAGGCGGAGCGCCCATGTTCGCCGCCGGGTGCGCCGCGGGCTGGCTGGCCCACATCGACGAGCAACGCCGGACGGGGCGGCTGATCCGGCCGAACAGCCGCAATGTGGGGCCGGAGCCTCGAGAGCAGATAAAAATAGATAATGGATAAGGTCTGACCCTGTTCTGGCTGTTCTGGGCGCGACTCACCCCGGCCCCAGCGACAGGCCGGCCAGGACGGCGACGGCGCCATCTCCCTGGACCTGGGCGCAGAGGCGGGCGGTCTTCGCGGTGGCGGGCGGATCGAGCGGCTCGTCGAGGGACACCCCGTCGCCGGGCGCGCGCAGGTTGACGAGGCGGCGGGTGCCGACGTTGGCGCCCTGGGCGTCCTTCCAGGTCAGCTCCACGCGCAGAGAGGCGGCTTCGTCGGCGCCGCTCAGGAGCGTGACCTTCCCGGATGCGTGGCCGGCTCGGGCGACTGGGACGAAGGGCTTGAGGCAGGCGCGGGTGGGGGACTCGGGCGCGCCCTGGAGCCTCAGCTCGGCGCCGTCCGCCTCGACGAAGCGGGCCAACGCCCTGGGCGCCTGCCAGGAGGACTGGCCCTGCTCGCTGGCGATGGCGGCGCGCTGCGCGGTCAACAGCTCGGCGCCGGCCTCGATCGGGGAGTAGCCGTAGATCTTCTTCGTCCAGGCGTCCACCTGCTCGCTCCAGACATAGACGGGCTGCCCGGCCTCGCGGGCGCGCTCGAAGGACCGCTTGGACAGGCGGGGGACGAAGGTGAGGTCGCGGGCCTCCTCCCAGCGCCCGCGCCCCCAGCGATCGGTGGGCGGCTCGCGCAGGCCCAGCGGCAGGCCCTCGACCACGGCGTACTGGGCGCCGCCCAGGATGACGATGGCGTGCGGCTCGACCGCGATCGCGGTGACGAAGCGCACCCGCTCCATCTGGTCCGCGCGGGCCGCGATCTCCATCCGCACGCTGCCGGGCGTCTCCTCGTGGGAGAACGCGAAGACGGTGGCGAGCGTGACGACCAGCAGGGAAGGGGCGCGCACGCTGAGCGAGAGGAGCAGGACGCCAGCGGCGAGCGCGGGCAGGAGATAGCCCGCCTGCAAGGGGAGCCGCGAGAAGATGGCCAGGGAGAGGAGCAGGACGCTGAGGGCGAGGCCGCGGTTCAGGGTGGGCGTGCCGACGGCGGGAGAGGGGAGGGGAGCGAGCCCGCGCAGCGCGTCTCCGAGGGCGAAGCCCAGCGCCAGCAGCGGGAGCAGTCCGGTGGTCGCCAGCACGGCCTGGGCGGCCTGCGGCGCGTCCGGCGCGGCCGGCGGGAGGTTCAGGAAGCGGCTCCCGGAGACGGCGAGCACAGGCGAGAAGGCGAGGATCCCGGAGATCGCCGCGACGATCCCGAAGCTCAGGGGGAGGCGCCAGGGGGCGCCGGTCGCGCGGCTCCACAGCAGGAAGGGCAGGCCAAAGGCGGCCGAGGTGACGCGGCTGCCAAAGGCGAGGCCGAGCAGCGCACCCGCGCGCCCGCTGTGGCCGTCGGCCAGCGCGAGCAGGCTCCCCAGCAGGCCGGTCAGCGCGACGGCGTAGTCCATCACCGAGGACGAGCTGATCACGAAGAGGGGGGACACGGCCAGGCAGAGGGTCGCCAGCCCCATGATCGGCGAGCCCAGCCGCCGGCCGAGCCGATCGAAGGACCAGAGGCCGGCGAAGCTGATCAGGCTGATGGCGAGCTTCGCGCCGACGGCGCCGCCCAGGGCGAGAACGGGCGCCAGGCCGATCTCCACCACCGGGTAGCCGGGGAACCGGCTTACAGCGTAAGTCTGATCCGTCCAGACGCGGAGCGCGGAGGCGGCGACGCGCCAGGCGTCCGGGTCGGCGCCATAGCTCTCGCCGCGCAGCAGGGGCAGGCGCAGCGCCAGGTAGGCGAAGAGCAGGAAGATCGGGCGTCTCCCGCCGAAGAGATCCATCCCGGCGAGCCGCGTGACGGCCTGTCCCGCCCGCGTGCTCGCCAGCCAGGGACCCAGCGCCAGGCCCAGCGCGAGCAGGGCAAGACCAAGGGGCAAAGCCTGCGCTGCCGGCAGCTCGTCCGGCAGCGCAGGGGAGCGCAACGCTCCGCTCCAGAGGGCGACGAGCAAGAGCAAGACAAGGGTCGCGCCAGATCGAGGCATCTCGTTCTCCCGCGATGATCCTCACATTGTCGGGGCTGGCCGTTGTCTGGTGGCGGTCAAGGCTCTGGGGAGAAGTTGTCAAGCGCGATCGGCGTGTGGCCGGTTAGTCCAGCGCGAACAGTCAGGGAGGTCGGTCATGGCGGGTCGGATCGTGGTGGTGACGGGGGCCTCTCGTGGGCTGGGCGTGGCGATCGCCGAGGATCTTGCGGCCGATGGCGGCGTGCTGGTGCTGTCCGCCCGCGACGAGGCCGGGCTTCGCGCGGCCGCCGCTCGGGTGGAGGCGAAGGGCGCCCGCGCCGTGATCGTGCCAGGCGACCTGACGCGGGCCGAGGATCGCGCCCGCCTGGTCGCGGCGGCGGAGGCGCTGGGGCCCATCGACGTGCTGGTGAACAACGCGGGCGTGGAGATCGCCATCGCCGTGATCGACCAGACAGAGGCCGACATCGAGCAGCAGGTGCGGATCAACCTGCTGGCGCCCATTCACCTGACGCGCGCCTTCCTGCCGGGGATGCTGGCGGCGAAGCGGGGCGTGGTGGTGATGATCTCCTCGATGTCCGGAAAGTCGCCTACGCCCTACAACGCCATCTACTCGGCGACGAAGTACGGGCTTAACGGCTTTACGGCCTCGCTTCGCATCGAGCTGGACGGCAGCGGCGTGGGGGCCGGCGTGGTCTGCCCCAGCTTCGTCGCCGACGCCGGCATGTGGTCGGACTCCGGCGTGCCCGCCCCGGCGGCGATGCGCGAGGTCAAGCCCGCTGCGGTCGTCAAGGGCGTGCGCAAGGTGATCGCCGGCGCCGCCGAGGTCCTTGTGACGCCGGCTCCCGTGCGACCGATGCTCGCGCTGGGTCAGTTCTTCCCGACCATCGACGGCCCCGCCCTTCGCCTGCTCGGCGTGCTGGCCGGTCTGCTGTTGGCAGATTCGCGGCTGCAGGGAT
>CAZKWG010000714.1:0-4285 GCA_964556105.1 uncultured Enterobacterales bacterium
GAGGAGACACCAAGACGTCCATCAGCGACACCCTGGTCAACCTGCACCGCATGTCGCTGGCCACCACCATCACGAAGTATGACCGCCGGCCGCCGCTGGTCAATTTCACCTGGAAGGACACCCGATTCATCGGCGGGATCAGCTCGTTCAGCGCCAACATCACGATGTTCAGCGCGCTCGGCGACCCGCTGAGGGCCAGCGTCAACCTCACCTTGACCGGGCAGTACGTGGCGCCCAGCGGCACGCCCGGACTCAAGGTCGCCGTAGACAGCAAAGACGCAGGGGGCACCTGAGCATGGCCGATCCTGTCTACCTCGAGGTCAAGGTCAGCGGCACTGGGCTGGTCGAGAGCGGCGTGGTCAGCCTCGCGCTGCTCGAGGAGGAGCTCGACCACGCCGCGCAGGTGACGGTCGAGCTCAGCCCGGACGACGCCGTAGCGGACGTGATCGCGTCGCTGACCTTCGGCGCCCCGTTCTCGGTCGAGCTCGGCAAAGGCACGTCGCCCACGCGCACGGTCTCCTGCACGCTCACGGAGACCGAGGACGAGCTGGACAGCGGCGGACGCTGGCACATGGTGGTCCGGGGCGTCGACGACATGGTCAAGCTCAAGCAGAAGGTCCAGTCCCAGTTGTTGGAGGTCAGCCCTCAGGCGGCTCTTCAGCAGCTCATCGCCGACCAGGGGCTCACCGCCTCGCTCTCCGGGATCGAGGCCTGGACCCAGCCGCTTCTGCAGAACAACGAGTCCAGTGCCAGTTTTATCCGCAAGCTCGCGGAGGACTTCCGCTACACCGCCACGCTGGACGGCACGACGCTCCGCCTGGGCAGGACGCCCGACAGCACGACCGTCAACATCGGGCCCGACGATGGCCTGGAGCGGGTCCGTGTTCGGCGCTCGCTGGCCGATATTCCGTCCAAGGTCACCGTGATGGGCTACGACTGGAAGGGGACGCAGGCCGCCGTCACGGGGCAGGCGGCGAGCGGCGACCAGCTCAACATCTCCGGGGGCACCACCGCCGCGGCCCTGGTCCAGCAGACCTGGGGCGAGGTAGAGCTCCTGGTGGAGTCCGAGCGCCTGTTGCAGGCGGGGGACGCGGACGCGCTGGCCCGGGGGACCTTGCAGCGGAAGGCCGATCGCTTCATCGATGGTGTCATCGAGTGTCTCGGTCAGCCCGACGCGCGGCCCGGGCGCACCCTCGTCATCGCCAATCTGGGCGCCGTCGATGGCACCTACCGCATTCGGGCGACCCGACACCAGCTCGACGCCGTCAGCGGGTATCGAACGACGATCTGGTTCTACTCCGACAGCCTGCCCCCGGTGAGCGCATGAGCGTGCTCGAGGCGGGACTGACCTTCGGCGCGCCGGCGCCGGCGCTCGACGGGCGCGCCGAGGTGGCCTATCGCGTCCTGACCGTGCTCTCGACCCGGCCAGGATCGCTGCCCTGGCGGCCCGATTTCGGCACGCGCCTCGCGGATCTGGTCGGTCAGCCCGCCAGCCCCACCCTGCTGAACGAGGCCGAGTGGCGCGTGCGCGAGGCGCTCACGCGGTGGCTCCCCGACACGCCCGTCGTGTCCTGCCGCGCCGAGGCGGTCCCGCCCGCCAGCACACGCGATCGGCCCGTCCTGGAGCAGCTCGCCGTCTCCTGGGGCCCTGAGCGCACGCTGCTGGCCCTGGGCGGCGAGGCCGATCTGCGGATCCACCTGGTGGTGCAGACCATCGGCGGGCCGCTGAGCCTGCAAGCGGACCTGGGGCTCTGACGGATGCGCGTCCCTCTCCCCACCCCCAGCGTGCTCCGCCGGCAGGACCTGCAAGGCGAGGCTCAGGAGCGCCTCTCCGAGCTGGAGCCGCTCGCCGTCGCGCGCCTGGGCGATCCGACCGATCCGGGCTGGCTGCTCGTCGAGGAGGCCGCCTGGCGCGCAGAGACCCTGTCCGCCGCGGCGGGGACCTATGGCGACGGGTTGACGTTGAGCCTGATGGCCAGCTTCGGCGTGCACCTGCGCCCCGCGACGCCCGCGCTGGGCATGGTGTCCGTGGACGCCGAAGAGCACGGGACCCTGGAGCGCGGCGAGGACGAGGACGGCACGGTCTTCCTGACGCCCGAGAGCGAGAGCCTGGCGAGCGTGCGCATGGTCATGCTCGAGGCGCAGGTCCCGCTGGTCGCCGGCGCGCTCGAGGGCGGCCTGATCACCCTCGACCCCGTCCCGACGCGACGGGTCAGCCTGCGCGTCGTCCTGCGGCTGGCGCCTGGCGCGCGGACCACCACGAAGGCGAAGGCGGGGGAGTCGCCGCTGAGGACCAGCGTCGCGTGGCGGCTCGAGCGGGGAGCGGGCGCCGACGTCCTGGAGGCGATCCAGGTGGAGGTGCCAGCGGGCGTCCGCGTGGTCGCGCTCCAGTTCTCTGGCCATACACCCGGCGCCTGCTTCCTCAACCCCGCGCTCGTGCTCAACGCGCCCAGAACCGCGGACGGTCGGGCAGTCTGGCTGCCGATCCGCGGCCCCGGCCGCCTGGATCCGCTCACCGGCGCGCCGCTCTCGCCGGCCTCCCTCGCGCCGCACCTCGGTCGCGGCGCGCAGATCGACGACCTGCTCGACCGGTTGCCGCTGACCTGCGCGACGTCGGCAGATGATCGCATAAAGATATCGATTGATTTTGACGACACCAACGCCTGCCTCCTGTTGTTCCGAGATCGCGGTGAAGGCGCCAGCGAGCAGGCGATCCTGCGCTGGCTCCGGCAGACCGATGGCGCGCGCGGCAACGTCGAGGCGGACCTGGTGCGGATCGTCGCCCAGAAGGAGGAGGTGCGGCCGCGCCTTCGCGGCGTCACGAATCCCTTCCCGATCACGGGGGGGCGCGACCGGGAGCGCGACGCCGACGCGATGGCGCGCATCTACGGCGCGGGCCTCACGCCGCTCGGCGAGTTCGAGGCTCGGATGACCGAGGCGCTGGCGCGCGCCGGCCTGCCCTGGCACGTCCGACTCTGGAGCGAGGCGGACTGGCGGCTGCACGAGGTCCGCTCCTGGGACGAGCTTCGGACCGTCACGGGCGAGGCGGCCAGCGCCGAGGGCTCGATCATCCGGGAGCTCCTGCAGGCCGGCACCCTGCTGGCCGCCGTCGGTCCGCTGACCGGGACCGCCAGCGAGACCGAGCAGGCGCGGGCACGGGCGCTGTTGATCGCCTGGTTCGACGCCCATCGCGTCCCACACCCGGGCCTTCGGAAGCTGCACGTTCTGCCGCTTCGCCGACTGTCCTTGCGGACCACCCTCAGCAGCTGGAGCCCCGCGCTCCCCAGCTTCATCGTCCCGGGCACCAGCGACGCCGACTGGCTCGAGGACGCGCACGGCGAGCGCCGAAGGGCCGACGTCCGCGCGCTCCTGCTCGACGGCGCGATCACCCAGATCGCCCCGGTCGGAGGGCCCTGATGCGCGCGCCGCCCGAGGGACTGGTCGCCGTCGATCGCGCCGCGCTGCTGGACGCGATCCGGGCTCGCCTCGGCGTGTCACCCTCGCCCGGTGACCCCGCGTGGCTGATCATCGAGGAGATCGCGCGCTTCGCCGAGGCCACCGCCGGGAGGCTCGACGCGCTGCCCGCCGAGCTGCTGCAGGCGGCCGCCAGCCAGATCGGCGTGGCCTTGCAGCCCGCCCTGCCGGCGTTGGCGATCATCGTGGCCACCCCCAAGGCCGAGGGAGCCCTGCTGCGTCGCGAAGACGTGGACGCGACCACCTTCGTGGCGCCGCGCGGAGAGGCGCGAGGGCCGATCTCCTTCGTGCCCTGCGAGCCGAGGGTCCATCTGGTCCCGGGTGAGGTGACGGGCTGGCTGACCAACCAGGGAGGGGAGCTGTTCGAGACCGTGTCCGCGCCGTCCGGATCCATCGCGACCCCCGCGCCGACGGCGCGCTCGACCGCCTTCGCCGGGGAGCGGGTGCGCTATCGGGTTCGCGGGGCGGACCCGGTCGCGCTCCGGCAGGAGCTCGAGCGCGCCTTTCGCGGGATGGCCGCGCGTCGCATCGGCTGGCTCCGCTTCGAGCTGCAGGATGACCCCGATGGGGTGACCGTGCTGGCCACCATCGATCCCGCCGCGACGCTGCGACGGGTGGCGACGCGCTCGGCCTCCGTGGTCATCGCCGACTGGGGCCAGCTGGACGATCTCGCCTGGCGCCCGAGCGTCGAGGTGACCCCCAGGTTGAGCAGCGACGGTGAGAGCCCGGTCAACGAGAGCATCGGCGAGGACAGTCGCACGCTGGAGATCACGGGGCTTCGCTGGGACGAGCCCCTGGACGGCCTGCTGGT
>CAZKWG010000715.1:0-4269 GCA_964556105.1 uncultured Enterobacterales bacterium
GAGCTGGAGAAGGCGCGGAACCTCGCCTTCGACGTGAGCTTCATCGGCGCCTGAGCGGGGGAGGTGGGGGTGGCCGATCTCGCGGCGGGCGTGGTCCTGGGAGGGCGCTTCGAGATCGCTGGCGTCCTCGGGCGCGGCGGGATGGCGACGGTCTACCTCGCGCGCGACCGGGTGCGCGACGAGCGCGTCGCGCTCAAGGTCCTTCACCCCCACGTCGCCGGCCAGCCCGCAGGAAGGGCGCGGCTGAAGCGTGAGCTCGCCGCGGCCCAGCGCATCCGCCACCCGCGCGCGCTGGTCGCCAGCGAGCTCTTCGAGCTGGACGGCCTGCTGGCCCTCTCCATGCCCCTGCACCCCGGCCAGACCCTGGCCGAGGACGTCGAGACCCGCGGGCCGATGGACGCGGAGCAGCTCTGGCGCCTGGGCGCGGCGCTGGCGGGCGCGCTGGCCGAGGCCCATCGGGCGGGCGTGGTCCACCGCGATCTGTCGCCGGGGAACGTGCTCATCGACCAGGCCCGCGAGGGCATGCTCACGGACTTCGGGCTGGCCCGCCTGGACGACGCCCACTCCCGCACCGCCACCACGGCGCTGGGCACGGCGGGCTTCACCGCGCCCGAGGTGCTGGACGGCGGTCGCGCCGAGCCGCGCTCCGATCTCTACGGCCTCGGCTGCGTGCTCTACCTGGCGGCGACCGGGAAGGCGCCTTTTCAGGCTCCCTCGCCGCTCGCCACGATGAAGCGGCAAGGGGAGGGGAGCTTCGTCCCGCTGGCCACCGCGCGTCCGGAGCTCCCGCCTCACCTGAGAGATCAGATCGAGGGGCTGCTGGCCGTGGACCCCGCGGCTCGCCCGGAGAGCGCGCGCGAGGTGGCCGAGGCGATGGGCAGGAAGGAGGCGACTCAAACAAAAACGTCGTCCAAAACGAAAGCGTCGCCCCCGACGGAATCGTCTTCCGCGCCGCCGCCCCTCGTCCACGCGAAGCTCCCCGTCGGCCCGGCCTGGGTCGAGCTCATCGAGCCCCAGGAGCGCCGCCACCGCCGCCGCGACCGCCAGCGCCACCTGAAACGTCAGAGCCAGGCCGGCCTGGAGGGGCTGGTCGAGGGGCTGGCCCTGAAGGTGGAGCCGGCGGTTCGCTCCTGGCTGGGTCTGCCCCAGGGGCGCGAGCCGGAGGAGCTGCTGCGCGACGCGGTGGCCGAGCAGGCCGGGCTGCCGGCGGAGGCGCTGACGGTCGCTTCGGCGATGGAGGCGACCCGCTTTCGGCTGGTGGACGGCGTCTCGCGGGACGTGGCGGAGCGGCTGGCCGAGCAGGCGCGGACCCTGGGCTACCGGGCGCGGGTGCGGGAGGGGGAGGGGGCGGCCCGGGGGCGGGTCTGGGCTGGCCTCGCCGTGGGGGCCCTGCTGATGCACGCTCTCGCGGGCGCCGGAGCGCTCGGCATCGGCATCGGGCTGCTCCCTTTCGACTTCGAGCTCGGGGTGATGGCGGCCTTCCTGCTCGCGGTCCTTGTGAGCGGCCTCGCGGTGGTGGGCCGCGTCAGCGCCGCCGCCCGTCCGGCTCTTCCTCGCGCTTACACCGCCGATCTTCGGCCCCACCTCACGCCCGAGTACGCCCGCCGACTCAGCGTTCTGGTCGCGCCTCCCCCTCTCGCGGGTGCGCCCGCCGCCGCCAGCCCAGCCGACCCGCTCGCCCCGCTGCTGCTCAGCCTCGGCGCGCGCCTCGCCGCTTTGGAGGCCGCGATCCAGTCCAGCGCCGCCCGCCTGCCCGCGGCCGCCGTCGAGGACCTCCAGGAGACCCTCGGCGAGCTGCGCGCCCGCGCTCGCGCCGTCGAGCTCCAGCTCCGCGCGCTCTCCGACGCCCTCGCGGCGCGCGACCCCGCCGCCGAGGAGCAGGCCGCCGCCCGCGTTCAGGCCCGCCTCGAGCGCCTGCAGGCCCGCGCCCGCGGCGGTGAGCCCGTCGATCCCGCGGAGCTCGGCGCCCTCGAGCGCTCGCTCGCCGCCCATCAGGCCCAGCAGGAGGCCCACGAGGAGGACGAGCAGCGCCTCGTGCGCCTCCAGGCCGCGCTGCTGGAGATCGGCGCCGCCGCCGAGGCCGCGCGCCGCACCCTCCTGGACAGCGCCGCGCCGGCTCGCTCCGTAGAAGATCTGCTCGGCCGCCTGAAGGCGGAGAGCGCCCAGGCCAGGGCCGCGGAGGACGAGGTCGCCGACGCCCGCCGGCGCGCCGCGGCTCAGCAGCGCGCGGCCCACCACCGGTAGTGGTCTCCAGGGCGGGCAGATCACTACCGGTAGGGCCTCTCGATCAGAAATCGGAGGGATCCTACGGGCGCGCGAGAGGCCTACCGGATAGCCTGCGCGCGTCTGGAGGTTCTATGCCCCCTGCCCGCCTCTCTCTTCTGCTGGCGCTCCTCGTCGGCTGCTCTTCTGAGAACAACCTCCGGAGAGAACGTGAGGCGCCCGTGGCGGCCTTCCAGTCGCCCTTGTGGGGCGAGGTGCAGCGCCAGGGAGACACGCTGCTGCCGGTGGTGGGCACGGTGTCGGACTCCTATGACGCTCCCGAAGACCTCCGCGTCTCGCTGAGCGCGAACGGCGAGACCCTCCCGCTGAGCGTGGACGAGCACGGGGTCGTCACCGCGGACTACCCGCTGATCGGCGCGGAGCTCGGCTCGCTGGGCTTTACGCTGGTGGTCCTGGACAGCGACGGCGACACCGGCGACGCCTGGCTGGAGGTCGAGGTGCTGGGCCCGCTGGGTCCCCCGACGGTCGCCATCTCGACCCCCGGAGACGGCGCCGCCTACCAGACCGGCGACACCATCGCGTTTCAGGGTGAGGCCTCGGATCGGACGACGGCGGCGGAGGATCTGCGCTTCGCCTGGTCTTCGGACCTCGACGGTGAGCTGTCGGGGGCGATCTCGGCGGACGGCAGCAGCGCGCTCATCACCGCCCTGCTCTCCACGGGCACGCACACCATCACGCTCACGGCGACCGACGAGGACGGCGAGCAGGGCTCGGACGCCATCGTCGTGCTGATCGAGGACGAGCCCATCGACGAAGAGCCAGAGGAGGCCATGCCCGGAGACCTGATGTTCTCCGAGATGAACGTGAACCCCGAGGCCGTGGACGACGAGATCGGCGAGTGGGTGGAGCTGTACAACACCGCGTCCTACCCCATCGACATCGGCGGCTACACCTTCCGCGACGATGACATCGACGCCTGGGAGCTCGAGGGCCCCATCGTGGTCCAGCCCCAGGGCTACATCGTCCTCTGCGCCAGCCTCGACGTGTCCATCAACGGCGGCGTGCCCTGCGACGGCTGGTTCAACCGGGACTGGAACGGCGGCGGGATCGCGCTGGCCAACGGGGCGGACGAGCTGGTGCTGGCCCGCCCGGACGGCGTGGAGATCGACTGGCTCTACTACGACGAGACCTGGTTCACGCCGGCCGTCGGCATCGGCGTGGACCCCGGGCGCCTCACCGCGGGCGACAACGACGCGCTGTCGAGCTGGTGCAACCAGACCAGCGTGATCGCGCCCACGGTCGAGCCCGGGACGCCGGGCGGGGCGAACGACGCCTGCCCTTGAGCGAGGGCTGGCTCAGATCTCCGGCTGCAGCGTGTCCGTCAGCCGGCTGAGATCGTACCCGTGGACCTGCTCCAGATCGTCGAGGAGCTGGTTGTAGGTCGCGTCCTCCATCTGGGGCGTGCGGCTCAGGATCCAGAGGTACTCCCGCTCGGGGTGACCGACCAGGGCCCACTGGTAGTCCTCGTCCACGTCCAGGATCCAGTAGTCGGAGGCCAGGGGCCAGAAGAACTGGACCTTCAAGCGGGCGTTGGTCTCGGTGTCCACGATCCAGGCTTTGCCGGTGATGTCCTTGACCTTGCCGTCCAGGCTGTCCATCAAGCAGCGGTTGTAGACCTCGATGTCGCCGTCCTCGCGCAGCGAGTAGGTGGCGGTGGTGCCGGTGCAGCCATTCTGCGGACCCATCGGGAAGGAGGCGATCTCGTACCAGGTGCCGAGGTAGCGCTCCGGGTCCACGCTGGTGGCGACGGCGAGATCGGACTCCGGCCAGGAGTGACGGGCGCAGGCGGCGAGGGAGAGGACGGGGAGCAGGAAGAGCGGTCGCATCGTGACCTCCTGCTCTCCATCTAAGGTGTGCACATGGTCTGCGCAAGGTCTGTATATAGATTGTCGGGCGGCGGGCCGCCCCCGGGCCTCAGCCCTGGTGCGCCTTCGCCTCGAGCCAGCGCTCCGCCTCGATGGCCGCCATGCAGCCCGTGCCCGCGGC
>CAZKWG010000716.1:0-4268 GCA_964556105.1 uncultured Enterobacterales bacterium
GTCCTCGCCGTGGGTGACCAGCACGCCGCGCCCGCCGTTGCCGTCCCAGGGCTTGATCACGGAGCGCTCGTCGGAGGCGCGCACCCAGGCGACGATCTGGGCGATGTCGTGGCTGACCAGGGTGGGGGGCCCGAAGCGCTCCAGGGCCAGGGCGAACATCTTCTCGTTGCGGTTGCGCAGGCTCTGCGGGCGGTTCAGGACCAGCGTGCTCGGCGGGACCAGGTCGAGCAGGTAGGTCGTGAAGATGTAGTGCATGTCGAAGGGCGGGTCCTTGCGCATCCACACCACGTCGAAGTCCGCGAGCGACCGACGCTCCAGGGCGCCGGGCTGGAAGGGTGGACCCTCGCTGCTGCGCTGCACCCGCACGGGCCGGACGCCACCCCAGCAGCGCCCGCCCTCGGCGTAGAGATCGCCCGGCGTGCAGAACCAGACGGGCCAGCCGCGGCGACAGGCCTCGAGCATGAGCATGTAGGTCGAGTCCCCGGCGACGTTGATGCGCTCGAGGGGATCCATGACGAAGAGGGTCTTGAGGTCCATGTCCTTCCTTCCAGCCTCTGTCGAGCATAGCGCCGCGACGAGCGCCGCGGGAGGCTCACTTGCCGATGCAGAACTTCGCGAACACGCGATCGAGCACGCTCTCGCGCACGTCCTCGCCGCGCAGCTCGCCGAGGCGACCGAGGGCGCGGCTCAGCTCTTCGGCCGCGACCATCGGCCCCGCCAGCCCGAGCAGCGCCGCCTGGGCCTCCCGCGCATGCGCCGCGACGGCGCGCAGCAGATCGTGCTGCCGCTGGCTGAGCACCAGCAGCGCGGCGCCGCCCGGAGCCCTCCCCACCTGGGCGCGGATGGCCGCGAGCAGCGCCGCGACGCCATCCCCAGTCTGGTTCGAGACCTGAAAATCCACCTTGGATGGATAAGGCCCCTGAACGAGGTCCGCGTGCGTCCCCACGACGAGGTGGGGCTGATCGGCGCAGCGGGCGAGGAGCGCCCGGGTCTCTTCAGAGAGGGGGACGTGCAAGGGGAGCACGACCAGCGTGAGATCCACGTCCTCGGTGAGCGTGCGCGCCAGGGCCTGCCCCGCCGCCTCGATGGGGTCCTGCGCGACGCGCTCGCCCGCCGTGTCCAGGAAGCAGAGCTCGAGGCCGTCCACCATGCGGGCGCGCTCGACGACGTCGCGGGTGGTGCCGGGGATGGGGCTCACCAGGGCGCGTGCCTCGCCCAGAAGCTGGTTGAACAGGCTCGACTTCCCGGCGTTCACAGGCCCGAGCAGCGCGATCCGCGCCCCGCGCAGGCAGGCGCGCCCGGCCCGCCAGGTGTCGGCGGAGCGCGTGCAGGCCTCCGCGACGCGCGCGAGCTCCTCCGCCACGGCCTCGTCCGAGAGGTCGCCGAGCTCCTCTCCGGCGACGTCGAAGCGCGCCTCCAGCTCGGCCGCCAGGTCCAGGAGCCGGTCCCAGAGCTGGCCTACCACCTCGCTCACCGCCCCGTCGAGACCGGCGCGCGCGAGCGCCACCCCCTCCGCCGAGCGCGCCTCGATCAGCCCCGCGACCGCCTCGGCGCGCAGGAGATCCATACGCCCGCGCTCCAGCGCGCGGCGGGTGAACTCGCCGGGCCTCGCCGGGCGCGCCCCAGCCGCGACGCAGGCGTCGAGCAGCAGCGAGACCAGCACGGGGTTGCCGTGGCAGGAGAGCTCCACCGTGTCCTCGCCGGTGTAGCTCTTCGGCCCGGGCATCCAGACGGCCAGCACCTCGTCGAGGATCTGCTCACCCCGACGTACGCGCCGCAGGCTCACCCGGCGTGGGCGCCAGGAGGGGCCGCCCGGACAGAGGGTCCGGGCGATGGTCAGCGCGTCGGGACCGCTCAGGCGCACGACCGCCAGGGCGGCGTGGCCCCAGGCTGTCGCGGCGGCGACCACGGTGTCCATGGCGGACCCGAGGCCTCAGGCCTGCTCGGAGTCGTCCCCGCCGCCCGCCCCAGCGGGGAGGATGCGGATCTGCTTGACGGGGCCGTCGCCCACGCTCTCCGAGAACACGCCCTCGATCTCCGAGACCGCCATGTGCACGATGCGGCGCTCAAACGAGTTCAGCTCGCGGTGGATCTCGGTCGGCTCGCCGGTCCGCAGGACCTCCTCGGCCAGGCGCACCGCGAGGCGGCGGAGCTTGTCCACGTCCTGATCGGTGCGACGGCCACGATCTCCGCCGCGATCTCCGCCGCGGTCGCCGCCCCGGCGATCTCCGCCGCGGTCGCCACCGCGACGATCTCCGCCACGGTCACCGCCACGGTCGCCGCCGCGGCGCTCCCCGCGATCGGAGGGACGCTCGCCGCCACGATCACCACGATCACCACGATCACCACGATCACCACGATCACCACGATCGCGGCGATCATCGTCGCGGCGCTCCTCACGGCGCTCCTCGCGGCGCTGCCCGCCGTCCACGTCCACGCGCCAGCGCCACTCGGGGTGGGCGATGAGCATGGCGGCCTCGAGCAGCTCCTGGATGGCGTTCAGGGTCGTGCCCTGGCGACCGACCAGGAAGCGGGCGTCCTCGGAGCGGACCCGCAGCTCGCAGGCCTTGTCCTCGGTCTTGGAGACGACGGGCTGCACCTCGCCCTTCATGCCCATGTGCTCGAGCAGCTTCGACAGCCAGGCCTGGCCGTCGGTCGCGGCGGCGGGAAGGAGCTCGGGCTCCTTCGTCCAGGCGATGATGCGGACGGTGTCCACGCCGATGGCGCGGCCTGCCCGGTTGCGGAAGTGGGCGAGATCGAGCTTGTACTCGACGTGGCTGGCTGGAACTCCCAGCTCGGAGGCGGCCTTCTCGATGGCCTCGGCGACGTGGAAGCCTTCGGTGCTGACGGTCTGCGCGGGCTCGCTCATTGGATCCTCCTGCGCGGGATGGAAGCTCAGGGCGCCGGCGCGACAGGCGCCGGCATCGTGCGGTTCAGAAGTTGGGTCTGCGCGATGCTCAGGATGGCGTTCACGGAGATGTAGAACACCAGCCCGGCAGGCAGGGTGTAGAGGAACACAGCGAAGATCACGGGCATGTACTTCATGATCTTCTGCTGCATGGGGTCCATGCCTGTCATAGGCGTCAACGACTGCTGGATGTAGAACAGCACCCCCGCCAGCGTCGGCAACAACGCGTAGGGGTCCGCCGCGGTCAGGTCGCGTACGTACAGGAACGAAGAATTGTACAGCTCGACCGCGTAGAGCAGGCAGCTGTAGAGCCCGAACCACACCGGGATCTGCACCAGCATGGGCAGGCAGCCGCCGAGCGGGTTGACGTTGTTCTCCTGGAAGAGCTTCATCGTCTCCTGCTGCTGCTTCATCGGGTCGTCCTTGTGCAGCTCCTGAAGCGCCTTGAGCTTCGGCTGGATGAGCTGCATGCGGCGACTGCTGACCAGGCTCTTCTGGGTCAGCGGGAAGAAGACCAGCTTGACCGTAAAGGTCAGGACGATGATGGCGACGCCCCAGTTGCCGACGACGCGCTGGAAGAGCTCGAGCAGAAAGAGCAGGACCTTCGAGAAGAATCCGAAGAAGCCGAACTCGACCGCCTCGTCGAGATCCCTGCCCACCGGCGTGAGCAGGTCCAGATCCTTTGGCCCCATGTAGGCCGTGAACGACAGGGTGCGCGCCTGCCCGGGGGCGAGGGCGACGTCGTCCTGGGCGAAGACGCCGACGCGGCCGTCGGAGAGGTCGTCGTAGACCAGCCGCATCGCGGCCGGATCCTGCGGGAGCATCACCGCCATGAAGTAGCGGTTGCCGTAGCCGAACCAGGAGAGCGGCCCCGCGTGATCGATCCGCCCCGTGCCCATCAGCTCGGCCGGATCCTCGAGGTGCTGGAGATCGCCGTCGGCGTAGCCGACCGGCACGATCGTGTTGTCGAGCGGGTTGCTGAGCTGCTTGCCCTCGCCCAGAACGCCGACCCAGAGCCCCGTCACCGCGGCCTGCCCGCGGTTCTCGAAGGTCACCGCCACGTCCATCGTGTACGGGGTCGCGCCCGGCTTGAAGGTCTTGCTCACCAGGACGCCGCCCGGAAGCGCGCGGCGCGCGGCCCAGACGCCGCCGTCCTCGCGGCTCAGCTCGTGCGCGACGGACCCGTCGTAGGGGCCGACGCCGGCCACCGCGATGGCGCCCTGTTCGCCGAGCAGCACCGACGGCTCGCCGCCGCCCGCGTAGGGCTCCCAGGACTCGGACGCGGAGCCCGTGACCTTGTCCATGACCCACCGCCAGATGGGCGTCACCTTGGGCTCGGTAGTGAACGAGTTCAGCGACG
>CAZKWG010000717.1:0-4258 GCA_964556105.1 uncultured Enterobacterales bacterium
GGCACCCAGGGCCTGGACAGCGCTCCGACGCGGCGTCTGGGCGCGCGCGTGAGCGGCGGCCTGCCGATCCTCCACGGCGGGCTCGAGGTGGACCTCACGCGCGGGGTCGATGGCGATCCCGAGCGGAGCCCCCGCGGGGCCAGCGCCTGGGTCCTGCTGCGGCCCGATCCTGGGCTGGCCTTCCTGCGCGCCGACCTCGTACAGGAGCTGCCGGGCGAGGCCGAGAGCCGCGCCCTGACCCTGCGAGGTGGCGGAGGGCGCTCCGTCGGACAGGAGGCCGCCCTGATCCTGGGCGTCGAGCACCGGCGGTACGGGCCGCAGGCCGTGGCCCTGGCCGGCGCCAGCGCGCTGGATGACGAGACGACCGTCTACCTGCAGCTCCACGGGCGCTTCGACGCGTCGATCCGCGCGCCCTTCGCCACCGACGATTGACGGCGCCTGGCGGGTGCTTATTCAAAGAGGACATGAGCACCGTGGCGCGCCCTTCTCCGCATCGGGTCGCCGTCGCCGGTGCGACCGGCTTCGTCGGCCGCAGACTCTGCGCCAGCCTGCGCGACCGAGGCTTCGAGGTGGTCGCGCTGGGCCGCGCGGTCCCGGACGGCGTGATCAGCGAGGGCGTCACCTGGCGCCACGCCGACCTGTTCAACCTCAAGGACTGCGAGCGCGCCATCGGCGGCGCGGAGGTGGTGTACTACCTCGTCCACTCCATGCTCCCGAGCAGCGGCCTGACGCAGGCGACCTTCGAGGACATGGACCTCATCCTCGCGGACAACGTGGCCCGCGCCGCCGCCGCCTCCGGGGTGCGGCGCATCGTGTACCTGGGCGGGCTCGTGCCGGACGACGCCGCCCTGTCACGCCACCTCGACAGCCGCCGCGAGGTAGAGGACGCGCTCGGCGCGCACGGGGTCCCCGTCACGACCCTGCGGGCGGGCCTGGTGATCGGGCCGGAGGGGTCGAGCTTCCGCATCCTGGAGCGGCTCGTCAGCCGTCTGCCGAGCATGGTCCTGCCCCGCTGGACCCGACAGCTCACCCAGCCGATCGCGCTGGACGACGTGCTCGAGCTCCTGGCGCGCGTGGTCGAGCGCGACGCCGCGATCGGCGAGGCCATCGACGTGGGCGGGCCGGAGGTCGTGACCTACCGCGCGCTGATCGAGCGCACCGCGCGGGCCCTGGGCAAGACCCCGCTGCTCTGGGACGTGCCGATCGGGAACCCGACCCTGTCCGAGCTGTGGATCTCTGCGGTGACCGGCCAGCCGCGGCAGCTCATCGGGCCGCTGATCGAGAGCCTCGCGCACGCCATGGTGGCGCGCGACCGGGCGACGCAGCTGGCGCTCGGCGTGCCCGGGCTGGGCGTCGATGCGGCGATCCTCCGCGCGGTGGCCGGCGAGAGCGCGGTCCCCGATCTCCGCGTCCCCCGGGCGCCCTCGCCCCCGAGCGCCGCGCCCACGGTGCGTTCGGTGCAGCGCATGACCCTCCCCGCGGGCCGCGACGCCACCTGGGCCGCGCACGAGTATCTGGCGTGGCTTCCCCGTTTTTTGTGGCCCGTGCTGCGGGTGCGCGCCCAGGACGGGGGGCGCTACCAGCTTCAGGTCCTCGGCCTGACCCTGCTCGAGCTCACCTGGTCGCCCGAGCGCTCGACCCCTGGGCGGGCCCTGCTCTACGTGAGCGGCGGGCGGCTCGCGCGGGTGGACGGCCCACGCCGAGGACGGCTGGAGCTGCGCGTGGTCGACCAGGGCCGGGTGCTCCTCGCCGCGATCCACGACTTCACGCCCAGCCTCCCCTGGCCGGTGTACCTCGTCACGCAGGCCCTGGCCCACCTCGCCGTCATGGCGGGCTTTCGTCGCCACCTCGCGCGGCTGGCAGGCGCGGCGCAGCGAGACGCGCAGGGAGAGACCAGGGCTTGAGCAGCGCTCAGATGTAGGCGTTGACCTTCTGCTTCGTGCCTGGCGGCGGCTTTTGCTGGTTGCGGAGGCGGTTGAGCTGCTCCGCGCGGGCCTGGGCGTGCGGGTCGGTCAGCTCCTCGTGGTAGTCGCTGTACTCGGTCTTGCGGCGGATCTTCAGGGTGATGGGATCGTAGACGACGCCGACGAAGTCCATCTTCAGGATATAGGGGTAGTGTGATGCCACCGTCGAGAGCTCCCCCGGCTCGTCGATGATGTTCAGGGCGTCCGGGCCGCGGGCGTCCACGCCCTTGCCGGGTCCGTCGAAGCTCCACTGCGCGCCGCCGGCGTGTCGGGAGTTGACGGCCGAGCGCCGCGCCTCCGTGTCTCCGCCCACCTCGGCCTTGTTCCCGAAGGTCACATAGCCGGGCACGGTGGAGGACAGCTCGGTCCCGCGCAGCTTGGTGGCCTTGACGAAGCGGATGTACTGGGAGACCGCCGCCTCGCGCTTGGAGAGCCCGCTGACGGTGAGATCGTGGACGCGCCCCACGCCCATCATCCGCCCGCGCTCGGGGCTGTCATCGGTGCTGAGATCGGGCACGTCCTGGACGTGCATGCCCTCGACCAGCTTCAAGATGCCGTCCGTCGCGACGTTGAGCTCGGGCGCCTCCTTGCCGCGCAGCTCCTTGAAGCCCTTGACCCGCAGGGCCTCCATGTTGTCGAGCAGCAGGATCTCCGCGAGCAGCGGCTTGTAGTACGGATCGAGGGCGTCTTTGTTCACCTTGGGGGAAAGCCCCAACACCTCCTTGCGCGCCTGCTTCACGATCTCGATCTGCTCGTCGATGTCTCCTTGGACCTCCAGCTTCCCCAGCCCGTCGGTGGAGCCCTCCATGCTCTCCAGGCGCATCGAGAAGAAGTCCACCAGCCCGCGCGCCTCGGAGAACGTCTGGAGGGTCTCCTCCAGGCGCTCGCGCAGCTGGGGCTCCGTGGGCTCCTGCGGGAGGAAGCGGAGCGGATCGTGGAGCGGATCGCTGAGCTGCTGCGAGGCCAGCGGGTCCACAGAGCTGACGCTGCTGCTGCTGCTGCTGCTGCTGCTGCTGCTGGTCGCGTTCGGGAAGGTCCTGGCCACGGTGTGCTCCCTGGAATTCCAACTGTACACCATGGAGACGTCTTCGCGGGCCGCACGGCGCATCAAGCGCCCATTCTGCAACTTCAGGTCGTTCCGGGCGGAGGATGCGCGCGTCCACGGGTGAAGAGGTGGCTACCCTTCGTCCTCGTCCAGGCTCCGCAGCAGGCGGTGATAGCTGTCCAGGCGCGCCGAGGACAGGCGCCCCTCGCCCGCGGCGGCGATGACGGCGCAGTCCGGCTCGTGATCGTGGGTGCAGTCGCGATAGGGACAGTCCGGCGCGAGCGCCTCGAACTCGGGGAAGTACCAGCGCAGCTCGGACGGCTCCAGGCGGCCCAGGCCCAGGCTGCGCACGCCGGGGGTGTCGATGAGGCGCGTGTCGTCGGCCAGCGGGTGCAGCTCGGAGGCGGTCGTGGTGTGGCGCCCGCGCTCCTCGAGATCGAGGCCGCCCGTCGCCAGGGCGAGCTCGGGGAAGAGGGCGTTCATCAGGCTGGACTTGCCGACGCCGGAGTGGCCGAGGAAGGCGCAGGTGCGGCCCGTCACCCGCGCGCGCAGCAGCGGGAGCCCCTCGCCGGTCTTCGCCGAGCAGCGCACCAGCGGCACGCCGAGGGCCTCGTAGGGGGCGAGCGCGGCCTCGACCGCCGCGCCCTCGTCCGGAGAGCGGATCTGGTCCAGCTTGTTGAGGCAGAGCAGCGGCTCCACCCCGCCGCGCTGCAGCGCGACCAGGTAACGATCGACGAGGCGAGCCCGCAAGGGCGGGGAGCGCGCGGCCACGACGATGACGCCCAGGTCGAGGTTGGCGACGATGGCGCGCTCCAAGTGGGGGTTGTTGGGATCGGGGCGCGCCAGGCAGGTGCGACGGGGGAGCACGCGCAGCACGCGCGGGGTCTCCTCGTCGCCCTCCCAGAGCACCTGATCGCCCACGGCGAGGGAGGAGCGCTGCGCGCGGGCCAGGGCGCCGGACAGGCTGGCCTCGAGCACGGGCCCGGCGTCCCCTTCGCGCAGGCGGCAGACCTTCCGACCGGCCCAGACCACGACGCCCGGGCGCCCACCCTCGATGACCTCAGCGCTCGCGTCCTCCGCGACCAGCACATCCTCCAAGAGCCGCAACATCCACAGGTGGAGATCGGCCTCCTTCATCCGGCTGGCCCAGGGGGGCAGATCGCCGCCGCGCCCCGACCCGCGCCGCTCCCCGCCGCGCGTCGCCTTCGCCTGTCGGCGGGCCTCATCGCGCACGCGGCCGGCGCGCCGC
>CAZKWG010000718.1:0-4250 GCA_964556105.1 uncultured Enterobacterales bacterium
GCAGGTGCCGCCCGTGCCGCGCAGGCAGCCCGCGGAGCTCTTCCCGCAGCCCCGCGACCTGGTCTGCCCTGGGGATCAGGCGCAGGTCGTCGGGGATGCCGCCCCGGCCGAACGCGGCGGGGGAGGCCACGTCCACCGCCAGCAAGGAGGCGCCGACCGCGCCCGCCTCTCGCGCCGCCGCGAGCTGCTCGTCCAGGTGGCCGACGTGGTGGATGGTCACGCGGGAGCGCGTCGTGATCGGCAAGGCCGGCACGAGCGCACGAACTGCCTCGACGCCCGCGAGCACCCGCGCGAGGCCGTCCACCCCGCGGGTCGCCCGGTAGGAGGCTGCGTCCCAGCCGTCCAGGCTCAGGTACAGGTGATCGCAGCCCTGCGCGATCACAGCCGCACGCCGCGCGAGGCGCAGCCCGTTGGTGTGCACGCCCACCCGCATCCCTGCGGCGCGCAGCCCGGCGAGGATCTCCGGGAGATCGTCGCGGGTCAGCGGCTCTCCTCCCGTGACCAGCACCTCCCGCGCGCCGAGCCGGGCCGCCTGCTGGCCGAGCCGCACCCAGCTCGCCGCGTCGAGCTCGTCGGCCGCCGGTGCGCGGTGCGCGCATCCCTCGCAGGCGCTGTCACAACCCTCGGTGACGGTCAACACAAGCACGTCGAGCGCCGCCCGTCCTCCGACGCGCGCGCGGAGCTGGCGCAGGCGGCGCGCAAACATCGCGCCTCAGGTCGAGGCGGGCGCGCGGGCCAGCGCCAGGACCTCGTCGAGCGTCCACTGATCGTCGGCGTGCGTTCCGGCCTTGCAGGCCAGCAAGGTCCCGTCCGACCCGATCAGGAAGTCGGCGGGCAGGCCGAGATGTCCGCCCTCGCCCGACATGGGATTGTGCGAGGCTCCGGAGAGCAGCCCGCGCATCAGGCCCGGCCAGGCCCGCGGGTCCACCAGGGAGCGCAGCGCAGCCTCCACGCCGAACTGCCGGTACAACACCTTGTCCGGGTCTGCGATCACGGCGAAGGGCAGATCCCCCTGGAAGGGGCGCATGGTCTCGGCGTCCGAGTGGAACACGGCGATCTCCTGAATGCCCGCCGCCTCCAGCTCACCGACCCGCGCCGCGAAGGAGCGCAGGTGCAGGTTGCAGATCGGGCAGCCCGCGAACCTCCGGAATTGCAGGTGCGTCCGACGCCCGTCCATCGCGGGCAGGTGGGCGGGCTGATCCTGCAAGGTGCTCAGCGCGAGGGGCGCGATGATCTGTCCAGCTTCGAGGCGCATTCGCGGGCTCCTTCGGCGTCGAGGCTACCAGGACTCGGAGAGCACGGCGTCTGTGCCGCTGGCGTGGCAGCCCGAGCACATCTCGATGTCCCCCGCCTGCTCGACGGCGCCCGCGGCGTCCAGCTTCGCCCAGGTCCAGGCGCTGGCGTCCTGCTTCCACATCACCGTGATGGCCGTCACCTCGGCCCCGGCGCTGTCGGCGTAGGACTCCTTGACCAGCACCGACCCGGCCGGCAGCGCGGCGTCGCCCGCCTCGAAGGCCCCGAGCGCCGCGTCGTTCCACCAGATCTGCACGAAGTCACCGTGCGGCCCCGTGCCGGGGTTCACGCCCACCCAGCTCGGGGACTGCGACCAGCCGCTGTAGCCCGAGATCGCTGTGCTGATCTCGGCGTCCGTCGGGCCCGCGGACCCCGTGTCGTCGCCCTTGTCCTTGCACCCCGCGCTCCCCAGGAGCGCAGCCGCCATCATCCACCGCATCGAGCCTCCAGCCAGGGTCGGTGTGACCCGTTGGCGTGGAGTCTCGGGGCGCGGGGGAGTGTTACGCGGGCGGGCTCAAAGCTCCCGCACCCCCGCACCCCACCGCCTCAGCTCCGCGTCCAGCGCCCGCGCCTCCGGCATCAACCCCGTCAACGCCGCCCAGAAAGCCGGCGCGTGGCTGCGGACCCGCAGGTGGGCGACCTCGTGAGCTACCACATAGCTGAACAGCGGGAAGGGCGCGCGGATCAGCTCGGCGTGCACGCGCACGACGCCGCTGCGGTCACACTCCCCCCAGCAGCGGGCGCTGTCGGTCAAGCGCACCTCGGGACAGGGCACACCCAGCCGAGCGGCGTACTCGCCCGCCAGCGTCGCCGCGGCGTCCAGGGCCCGGCCGCGCATCCAGGCGTCTACAGCGTCGCGCACGGCGTCGGGGCTGGGCTCGGGCAGGCGCACCACCAGCCGCACCCGCCGGCCGCGGTGGCGCTCCGCGCGAGGCGGTGCGCGGCCGTCAGTCCGGAGCGAGCCCGACGTGCCGTCCCCAGGCATCCGACATCAGCCGCAGTGCTCGCGCCTCCACAGCACCCTCCAGCCATCGCCCGCCCAATGGAGAACGGCACGCTGCTCCCGGTCACGCACGGCCGGGTAGTCCTCGGGACCTGCGGGCCCACCTTTAGGCACCCAGAGGCGAGCGGGGACTTCCCAGAACTGGCGGATGGCCCAGACCACCTCGAGCCCCTGCGCCCGTAGCGTGGCGAGGAGATCCTCTCTGTCGGCGAACAGCGCCTCAAAGGACTCTGGCTCGCGCCACCGCCCCGGGCTCCGCTGCGCCACAGCGCGCGTCTGCCCGAGAGGATCGAGGAAGTGCCGCTGCTGATCGTCGCCGCGCGTGGTCACGACGGGGAAGTGCTCGCGAAGGAGCTTGCCCGGTAGGAACGCGTGCAGTTCGTCCTCACCGTCGTGGTCCAGGAGCCTGGCGCTGAGGCTCGTGAAGACAACCTCGCACGGGCGACCATGCTGATCTACCGAGACACAGGAGAGCCAGCCGCCCTGAAGGGGAATCCACGCGGCGACGGCGACGAGATCCGAGGGAAGGTAGCTGGCTTCGCTCTCCTCGTGACGCTCATGTGGATTGCCCGCGATCTCCAGACCCGCGCGCAGATCCCGCTCCAGGACGTCGAGACGCTCTGCTGGCAGCGCGAGGGCGGAGATCCAGAGCGCTGGGCGCGGCGTGGCGCCGAGGCTGTCCTCGACCCTCGCGGCTGCGATCACAACGCTGCCGGGCTCAGGGCCGTCGAGGAGGCCCCAAGGGTCAGGGAAGCGAGCGTTGAGCAGCCGCCGCGTGGCGCGGGCAACCTCGGGCTCGTCCATCTCCGCGACCACCGGCGGGCCGATGTCTGATGCCCAGGTCGGCCACGGGCGCTCCACGGGAGGTGCGTTCTCCCTGCAGGGGACGCCGATCAGCAGGTCCGAGCTCACAGCGTACTCCGCGACTCGCCCCTCCATTCGGCCTGGCTCGGCCCGCGCCGGGGGGCGCCAGAGGAGAAAGTGCCCCGAGACTTCGTGCGCCGCTGTGAACGCGTACTTTTCGGCGACCGCAGCGATCTTGCTCCGGCGACCGTGGGTGTCTGGAAAATGGCGCTCGTGGATCGCGCGGTCAAAGCCCGGGGCCGCTGCAGCAGCGCCACCGAGGAGGTCGAATTGATGAACTTCCTCGCTCCATCCGTTACGTCTCAGGTGAGAGACCGCGATCCCTGCCGCGAGCGCGCACACGGTCAAGTCTGGGATCCCCAGCTCGGAAGCGTACCGGCCGACCAGCGGGTCCAGCGCAGACCAGCGCGCGTCTGTGTCGGAAGGGAGCAGCTCGGTGAGCGCTGTGAGTGAGTCGTCCTCGGCACCTACCGTGTGGGAATCGCCAAGACGCTCCGCGAGGTGCGTAATGAGGTCATCGATCCTGGTGAGGCTTCGATCTCGCTGCTCCTGGAGCTCAGACGCGCGCTGGTCCCATGAAGCGATGAGCCGGCGCCGTGCTTCCTCGGGGACGCGCACGGCGCCGGAGCGCACCAGTGTGCGCAGGTTCTCGCTGACGTCATCGTCCGACCACTCCACCACCTCGGCTTCGTCAGCTGCGTCGGCCTTGCATGGTGTCCTCATCAGGTCGTTGATCGGCCCGCCGACAACGTAGGTCCACAGGTCCCAGCCGAGCATGGCCACCATCGGCGTAGATGGCTTGTCGAGCACCTCCCGCATCGCGCTGCGGTCCAGGGGCAGGAGCGCGTCCGGGATCGGATAGGGTGGCCTGGCCCGCTCGACCATCGCGGGGGGGAACCCGGGGACCCTCGCGGCGGCCAGCTCGACGACGGCTCGCGAGGCGACGCGCACACGCACGTTGTTCACGACAGGCAATCCCGCCCCTCCGAACACGCGATCCACGAGGTAGCGCGCCAGCGCGTCGAGCGGTCCAGGCGCCCCCGCCCACCAGATCGCGGCCTCCATGGCGCAGAGAGCCAGCTCCTCCTGA
>CAZKWG010000719.1:0-4237 GCA_964556105.1 uncultured Enterobacterales bacterium
GGGACGATCCTCGGCCACGTTGACGCGGATGGTGCGACCGTCGAGGGACGTGCCGTCCATGGCGCTGACCGCGGCCGCGGCCGAGTCGTCACCGGCGAAGGTCACGAAGCCGAAGCCGCGAGAGCGACCGGTCTCACGGTCCGAGATCACCCGGGCCTCCGTCACGTCGCCGTAGCGCTCGAACGCGGCGCGCAGCGCGGAATCGTCCGTACCCCAGCTCAGACCACCTACGAACAGTTTCTTACCCATGTTGACTCTTCCTGTGGGGCAGTTGCCCCAACTCCGGGCTTTACCGGCAGCCCGAACCTCGACCGAAATGGTCTGCCCGAAAGTGGTCGACGACGTTCCGCCTGGATTTTCCCGGGGATGCCTACTATCACGAATTACGAGCGACCTTGGTATAACGCGTCCGCTCGGAGGCGCCATGTAAACTCGTCCCAAAGAAGCATCATTCCGCTCAGGAGCCCCGAAAATCCGCTCACTTCTTGGGCCCCTCGACGCTGCCGTCCGCGTTCACGCGGGCGATCACGGAGGTGAAGACGTAGCCGTTCGAGGGCGTGCTGCTGGCGTTGCTCCCGATGTCCTGCGCGTTGCCCTCGATCATGCGCCACGCGAGCTGGCCCGTCGCAGTGTCGAAGCGACCTTCCCCGACGACGATGAGGTTGGCGAAGAGGGTGTTGTAGTCGGTGACCAGCGCCGCGACGTTTCCCTCGCCGCTCGTGGCGATCTCGACCATGGCGCCGTCCTTGCCGGTCACCTGGTTCTTGATCGTGAGCCCGCCGGAGACGCCGCCGCTGGCGGGGGTCGGCCCCGATCCCATGCCCGCCCAGGTGGGCGCGGTGCTGGGGAGCAGCTCGGCGATGAGCGGCGTCCCCGACTGGCGCCAGGCCTTGTCCGGCGCGACCCCGTCCTTGGGGAGCTGAAGATCGAGGGGCGCCACGGCGCGACGGACGAGCTGCCGCAGGAGCTCGCCGATATAGCCGGCGCGCTCGTCGGTGTGTTCGATGCCCTCCAGATCGACGACCTGCAGGCGGCCGTCGGAGGTGACCTCCAGCTCGATGGTCGCGGCGTTGAGCAGGGCCTCGTTCTCCAGGAAGGCGCGCTCCAGCGCCTCCTGCTCGTTCGGGAAGGCCCCGCCCTGGAGATCGGCCTGCCGGACATCGCAGCTGACCGCCCAGCCCTTCTTGCGGGCCTCGGACGTGCAGGCGAGATCGAGCGCGAGCCCGATGAGGTCCGCCCGCGCCTCGGTGTTCTTCACGCCGAGGAAGGTGATGCCGCTCGGCACCTTGACCTGGACGGTGGCCTGGTACTGGACGGTCTGACCCGGCTCCCAGCGCGGGGTGAGCTCACCGGCCAGAGCGAAGGAAGAGAGCAGCAGCGCGAGCATGGCACCTCCGAGCGAAGGAACAGCCTCTCCAACACGGCTGAAGAGGGCTGCCCTTCCTATACCGTGCCACGAGGGCTCAGAATGTAAAGCCGATCCCCGCGGTGAGCCCGAAGACCGGGCTCACGATGCCCTCGTCCTTGAGCTCGGCGCTGAACTGCTCCTCGCCCTCTTCGACGACGATGTTCTCGCAGCCGTCGCGCTCGGGGTTGGAGTAGCAGGCCACGTCGCGCTGCAGGCTGTTCTTCGCCGCGACCGAGATGCCGCCGCGGAAGTCGGCGTCGATCAGGGGGCGGAAGCGTTTGCCGAACTCGCCGACGGGAGGCTGGATGGTCCAGCCGAAGTGGCCCGTGGTCTGCCAGGCGTGAGGCAGGTTGGTCCAGCCGGTGCGCAGGGCCAGGCGAGGGCCGAAGCCGAGGCCCGCGTCGCGCCCCATGACGTAGCCCACGCCCATGTACATGTAGCGGTTCCAGTGCGTGATGTGCAGCGCCTCGACGAGATCGCCGTTCTCATCGAAGAGATCGCCGCCCTCGGGGCGCGCCACGATGACGTCGTACTCCGACTGGTGGATGGGCAGGTAGTAGCGCTCCACCCACTGGGCGTCCTCGGCCGTGTTGTAGCCGAACTCGCCGCCGAGGTTGACCATCAGCCGGTTGTAGTGCGCGCGGAACTCGAAGTTGACAGGGAGGAACGCGTTCTCCAGGTCCTTGTCCGCCTTGGACCGGATGCCGTCCAGGCCGGGGACCTCCGCGTCGTCCTCGCCGATCTCCGAGTCGAAGCTGAGCGCCGCGCCGTTGAACATGAAGCCGGCCGAGGCGACCAGGGCGAAGCGGACGGGGAAGGAGTCCGGGCCGCCGCCGACCAGGTTGAGCATGGCGCTGGCGCGGTCGTAGCGCCAGATCCAGACCTTGTTGGGGTTTCCGCCCTCGGCGACCGCGACGTAGATCTCCGCCTTGTCGTGGAGCTTCGCGTAGATCGCCAGGTAGTTCAAGATGTCGCCGTCCACCTGGGGAGAGCACTCGTTCTTGTGCAGGAAGAGCTGCTCGATGAAGTCGATGCCCATGCGCTTGTGGGCGACGTCCTTGACGAAGTAGAACTTCTCCTCCAGCTTCAGGACCTCGAGGCGCTCCGAGAGGCCGTGGCCGGTGTCCTTGCGCTTCAGGTAGATGTCGGTCCGCCCGAGGAAGACGTCGATCTGGCCGTTGCTGTCCGGGAGCACGGGGATGCCGTTGATGAGGATCTCGTACTCCTTGTTGAAGGCCTCCTCGTCCCAGGCGTTCTCCTGCTCGAAGTCCACCTTCAAGGAGGGGAAGGACCCCTGCTGGAGCTGGCCCAGGTAGTAGGCGATGCTGGCGTTGACCTCCTGGTCCGTCAGCTTGCTCATCAGGGCGGGCTCCTGGAAGGCCAGGGCGGCGGCCATGTAGTAGTAGTAGTTGACCGCGAAGGTGCCGATCTGCTCGTAGAAGGGAGGCGCCGGGTGGTTCTGGTTCTCCGCGGCGCGCCCGATCTGGGCGTAGAGCAGGAAGAGGGGCTCGCGCAGGCTCACGCGGTCCACGAACCAGAGCTGCTCGGCGGCGGCCATGAGATCCTGGGCGATGAGGCCCCACTCCTCCGGGCGCTTGGCGTTCCAGGGCACGCCGGCGACGTCGTCCACCGCGTCCATCACCTTGTTGGCGTTCGCGTCCGGCACGAGCGCGGGCTGCATCGCCGGGACCACCGTGCGGTCCTTGACCTTGCGGCCGTTCTGGTAGAGATCGACGTCCGGGAAGAAGAGCGCGTCCGGGCGGGCGATGCGGCTCTTGACGTTGCGCTGGACCGTCTCGTCGAGGTGGTCGGTGCTGGTGTCGGGCCACTTCAGCACGATGACGCGCGCCAGCTTGTCCCTGCGCTTGCGCTCGGCCTCGGCGGCGGCAGCGTCCTGCTCTTCTTGTTTCTCTTCCTTGGACTTCTTCTTCCAGGCCTGGTCCTCGGTGATGCCCGGGGCGGCGTCTGGGCTCTCGGCCCGAGCGGGGCCGACGAAGAGGGTGAGCGCGAGCAGTAGAAGCTTGAACAACATCAGAGCTCCGCGAAGCTGGCCGGAGGTGTCCGGTCCGGGAGGGTCACTTGCAGACGGCGGTGGTGCCCACGATAGAGCAGCTGAGCGACCTGCCCCCGCCCACCGGGGCGAACTGAGCGGGCGCTCCGCCCTTGAAATACATCGTACACTTCTCCTGCGGGACGCTGGCGATGCTGCCGCGCCCGCCGGAGAGGGCCGAGCGCTGACGGAAGCCGCTCGGGCAGACCACTTCTATGGCGGTCGCCTGACTGGCGTCGGCCAGCGTGACCGAGAGGGTCCCGGGCCCGGACGACGGCGCGGGCGCGGGCTTCGGCGTGGAGGCCTTGGCCTTCGGCTTGGGCGCGGGGGTCGCCACGGGCGGCGGCGCCGTGTCCTCCTCGACCTTGGCGGTCTTCTCGACGACCACGGTGGGGGTGGGGGTCGGCGTGGGCGTCACGGGCGCCTCTTCCTTGCCGCGCGGGATCAGCCAGACGGCGACGACGACGGCGACGGCGACCAGCATGAAGACGCCGACGAGGATCGCGTAGACGCGGTTGGACTGAACGCGCCCGCCCGAGTCCGCCGCGGGGTTGGCGACCGGCCCCTGCCCGGCGACCTGAAAGGGCGAGGCGCCGCCCGCGTTCCCGTAGGAGACGACGGGGCCCTGGACCATCGGCTGCATGGCGACCGGGGCCGCGGGCTGCCCCATCGGGGGCCTGGACATCGGCGGACCAGGAGGTCCGGAGGAGGGCGCGGAGACCCCGCTGGGCCCACCGTACCCAGGCGCGGGTGGCGCCGACGGCGTGGACCGCGAACGA
>CAZKWG010000720.1:0-4236 GCA_964556105.1 uncultured Enterobacterales bacterium
AGGACATCGTCGTCCTCGGCGACGGCTTCGAGCGGCTCGTCGCCAACGGCGACACCATCGACCAACCGGACATCGAGGTCGCACCGTCTTCCCTGATGCGCGCTGACCCGTACTGCAGCGACGAGGGAGCAGAGTCCAGCGTGCGCATCTGCGCGCAGGTGTTGTTCCTCGAGAGCGACACGGTGGCGCTCGCTGTGGCGGGCATCAACGTCGATGTCGACACGGTCTTGCCGGGCAACGCCTCGCTGAACGCGGTGCGCCCAGGCGATGGCAAGCTCTTCGTCGACGTCGACGCCGTCGACGACGCCTCGTTCATCGTCCAGCACCGCGCCTGCGCCGAAGGCGAGGGCGAGGGCGAGGGCGAGGGCGAGGGCGAGGGCGAAGGAGAGGGCGAAGGCGAAGGCGAGGGCGAGGGCGAGCCGACCAGCAGCAGCGACCTGACGCCGGACCTGCTCTCGGTCACGCCGGACACCGCCCTGGAGGGAGAGGCGGCGCAGGTGGCGCTGGTGGGCACGGGCTTCGACGAGGGCGCGCAGGTCTTCATCGGCGGGCTGGCGGCCAGCGTGGTGCAGCTCTCCGGCGACGCGGCCATCGTCGCGCGCTCGCCCACGGCCCTGCCTGCGGGCACCCACGACGTGCTGGTCGTCAACAGCAACGGGCGCTCCGACGCGCTCTTCGAGGGCTTCACCGTCACCGCCGTCCAGGAGAAGGGCGGCTGCGGCTGCGCCAGCGCGGGGGTAGACCGGCGCTGGTCCGCCGCGCTGCTGGCCCTGCTGACCCTCTCCCTGGGCTCGCTGCGCCGCCGACGCTGACGCTTACTCGGCGTTCGCGGCCGTGCAGGGCTCGTCGCCGCAGGGGGCCTCCGCGACGCCGGGATCCTCGCGATCCAAGAAGCGGGCGGTCTGGCTGATCGCCGCCTCCCAGACGCGCGGGATGTTGTGCGCCTCGGTGCGATCGCTGGGTCGGTTGGCCTCGGGAGGCGGCGCGAGC
The DNA here is from genome assembly GCA_964556105.1 of uncultured Enterobacterales bacterium. Lineage (GTDB taxonomy): Bacteria > Myxococcota_A > UBA796 > UBA796 > CAZKWG01 > CAZKWG01. The sequence continues at coordinate 991 of CAZKWG010000720.1, forward strand.
TGAGGATCGAACTGGAAGAGCGCCGGCCCGGAGAGCGGCCCGGCCGCGCTCTGGAGCCCGCTCGGCGTGGTGGTGGAGGGCGTCAGCAGCGTCATCCCGACCCCGCGCGCCATCAGCTCGGTGCTCAGGTTCGGCACCATGTCGTCGCCCAGGCACTCCTGCCAGAGGATGGAGCGCGCGCTGAGCTCACCGGCCACCGTGGCCGGGTCCACGGGATCCCACCAGAGCTGGCTCGCGGCGTAGAGGATCTGGCGATCCCGCGCCGAGGGGATCGTCTCGACGACCAGCGGCTCCAGCGCCTGCCAGGCGTAGGAGCGCTCCAGCATGGTGGACCAGGCGCTCCCCGCCGCGTGGAGGACGGCGTGCTCGAGCCGCTCCTCATGGGCCAGCAGGACGGCGCCCTCGATGCCGCCCAGCGAGATCCCATAGTAGAAGAGCCGCCCCTTGTCCGGCAGACCGCCCAGCTCAGGGTCGTCGAGCAGCCCGCCCTCGAGAAGAAGGCGCACGAGCGCCGCCTGGTTCACCAGCGCCTGGGCGAGCGGATCGGTGACCTCCGGGATGCGCCCGAAGTCCTGCGCGACGCCCAGCACGGGGCCGATGTCCACCCGGCTGAGGCCGGTCCAGGTGGTGGCGACGAGGATGGCGCCGGCGCGCTCGCTGAGCTCCACGACCGCGCTCGGGTCGGCATCGTCCTCGAGATAGACGGTTGGGTCGCCGAAGATCCCATGGCCGAAGATCCAGACGGGCACGGTCCCCGGCGCGGCGTCGCGGGCGCTCTGCGGGACATGAACGAAGAGGCTGGCCTGAGCCTCCCCCTGCCGCGTGGCGAGGCCGTCCACGATCTCGAAGCTGTCGCGCTCGCCCAGCCAGCTCGCGACCGTGTAGCTGCCCTTGAGCTGCCGCCAGGCCCCGTCGGGCAGCCCGTCCCCGGCGTCCACGTCGGCGATCTCGTCCCAGGTCCACTCGCTCGGCACGGGCACGTCGGCGAGCATCGCGTCGAGCAGCGGCCCGCCGTCGTCGACCGGAAAGGAGAAGGCCAGCAGGGGATCGTCCACGCCCAGCGCCGCGAGGCGCTCCAGCAGCTCCGGCGTGCTCGCCGCCTCCTTCGCGAGGTGTTCACCGGCCCTGCCCGCGCGCGCCGCCGCGAACCAGGCGGGCGAGGCGAGCTCTTCGCCGTCCGTGTCGGCCAGGTCGCGGGTGAGGACCACGGCGATCTCGTGGCCGGCGGTGTAGGGCTGCATGGGGCGGATGAGCAGGGAGGGGAGCTCGTCGCCCGGCTCCGGCCAGGCGTCGAGCTCGGCGAAGACGCGCAGCGGCTGTCCGGCGTCGAGGTCCCAGACCTGCACGGCGCCCTCCCCCGGGATGGCGTTGTCGGGGCGGGGCAGCAGGCTCGCGTCCAGGGCGACGTCGAGATCGACCACCGCGGTCTGCGCGGGGCTGAAGCCGCTGCGCGTCTCCAGGCGCGCGGTGGGCAGCGGCGTGCCCTCCTCCACCTGAGGGAGCAGCCCCTCCGCGATGGCGAGGCGGCCGTCCTCGACCAGCCAGGCGTTCGGGAAGGGGGAGAGGGGGTCGCGGGTGGGGCCAGGGCCCTCCTCCGACGCGTCCCGCCTGCAGGCCAGGAGGAGGATCAGGAAGGTCATACCATCCGTTTAACCTGCGCCCGCTCAGGGCGCCGGCTGAGGGAAGGCCGTCCCGGCGAGCCCGCTGCCCAGGGTCTCGCGGACGCGGGCCAGCCCCTGCTCCGGCGTCGGCCCCTGGGCGAGCAGGCTGGCGGCGCGCATCCAGCGTGCGCCCCACTGGCCGTTCGAGGCCACGAAGACGACCGGTACACCCTCCTCTTCGCGCAGCTCCAGATAGACGTCCACCTTGCCGTCGGTGGCGCCGAGCACCGTGACGCGGGGCGGGAGCGGGCTGGGCAAGGCCTCGTCCTCGAGCAGCACCAGCTCGCCGCAGCGCCAGACCTGCGCGTTGGCGCTCATGTCCACCTGCAGCACGCTGCGCCCGACGGCGAAGCCGCTCGCACCCAGCGCACGGCCAGCGGCGAAGAGATCGCCCTCCACCTGCATGCCGAGCGACTTCCGGCCCACGGTGGGGCGGCGCAGCAGCAGCGCGCAGCGCCAGAGCAGCGCGTCCACCGTGCCCACGTCGAAGGCGGGGTCATGCCGGGCGCGGGAGACGATCTGGCTGAGCAGGGGAACGTCGAGCTGCGGCGGCTCTCCGCCCGTGGCCGTCCAGGCCGCGGCGATCCGGGCCTTGTCGTCGCTGCGCAGGGCCGCGCCGCGCAGTGCCCGACGCCAGGCCGGATCGTCCGGCGCGGGGTTGGCCTCGAGCAGCGGCAGCCCCTCCTCGGGCCGCATCAGCACGTTGGCGAGGGCGTCCCCCAGCAGCCGGTCCAGCGCCGGGTCCTGGCCCTGCCAGGCCGAGGCCCCGCGCGCCGCCTGCGAGACCGCCTCCGCCTTCGGCGCGACGAGCGCGCTGGCCAGGGCCTCACGCGCCGCCAGCCCCTCGGCGGGGAGCCCCTGGGCGGCCGGCACCTCGGCGACCGGCTCGGCCTCTGTCCCCGCGCAGCCCAGGAGCAGGCAGAGCGAGACGATCAGTCCAGAAGTGGAATAGGAGCTAGGCATGCTGACCACCACGCATGACGCTTACGAGATCTGCGGCGCGCCCGGAGCAGGGCCGTACTTCGTGACCTGCGAGCACGCCTCGAACCGGGTGCCGGCGCCCCTGCGCACCACCGAGGCGGACCGCCCCTGGCTGGACACACACTGGGGCTATGATATCGGGGCCCGAACCCTTAGTCGGGAGCTGATCCGGCTGTCGGGCTCGTCGGGCGTGCTGACGCGCTTCTCCCGCCTCGTGGTGGACGCGAACCGCGAGCCTCACCACCCCGACCTGATTCGCCTGGAGACGGAGGGACACCCGCTCAGCTTCAACCGTGGGTTGACCCCTGACGCCGTCGCCGCGCGGATCGCCCGCTTCCACGAGCCCTACCATCGGGCCATCGACGAGCAGATCCGCGCGCACCGCCAGAGCACCGCGGGCGACCTGCTCCTGCTCTCCATCCACTCGTTCACGCCGATCTGGCGGCATCAGCTCCGCACGATGGACGTGGGCGTGCTCTTCGCCGAGCACGAGGCCGTCGCCCGTCGGGCCGAGCAGGCCCTGCAGCGCGTGGGCTTCGAGACGGCCTTGAACGAGCCCTACTCGGGGCGTGAGGGCCTGATCTACGCGGCGGCGCGCCACGGC
>CAZKWG010000721.1:0-4230 GCA_964556105.1 uncultured Enterobacterales bacterium
GCGAGGGCGAGGGCGATCCTCCGGCGGAGACCGGCGAGGCCAAGGCGGAGGGCTGCGGCTGCGGGAGCGCTCCTGGCGCGGGCTGGGGGGCGGCGCTGGGCCTCGGGCTGGCGCTCGGGTCGCGGCGGCGGGCGCGGGCCTGAGCTCAGCGGGCCTGGCACTCCAGGCCATACCAGAACTGGAATTCTGTGCGACGGCCGAGCTCCGTGTAGCCGAGCTGGGCGCCGGTCTCGACATCGAAAGAGACGATACGGATCACATCTGAAGAGCCCTCGGCTCTGCCGTCGTCGAGCAGGTAGAGGACGCCGTCAACGACCGACATGCCCCAGATCCAGGTGTCATAGTCCTCCAACGGGATGCTGCGAACAGAGGCCCCGTCGGGAAGCGAGACGACCTCCACGCTGTCGGCGGAATGATGGGCGATGTAGGCGAGCTCATCGGCGACGGTGAAGCGTGAGCTGGAGGTGGCCTCGGTCGCCTCCACCTCGAGGGCAGACGTCCCGGATGCGGCGTCCAGGAACGTGTCGTAGAACGTCAACGCCATGCCGCCGGTGTCGCCGGTGTTCAACAGCACGGGACCGCTGGGCGCCCAGCTCGTCTCGCCTCGCAGCTGCGACGCCGCAAAACAGGGCGCCGAGGTAGACACCACGTCCCCGCTGTCGATGGAGACGCTGGCCAGCGTGACTTCCTCGCAGGCATACAGCTCCCCGTCCACCCGGCCAAGCCCCGCGACATAGTAGGCATCGAAGGTGACGTCGGCGGGGAGGAACAGCTCGACGACCCCCGTCTCGCTCGCGCCGTCCTCGGGATCTACCACGACCGCGAAGGTCCCCTCCCCGGACTCATACCGCAAGCTCCAGCAACACACATCGTGCGCCTCATCCATCCACCGGCAGGGGTGGTACGGATCTTCCTCCACCTCCGGCTCGGACTCTTCGATGGCCGAGTCCTCCGCTGGCGCGCCGGTGTGGTCGATCCAGCCCGGACGCCCCCCAAAGTCTTCGATGGTCTTGTCGCCCTCGCAAGCGACGAACGCCATGGGCACGACGCACAGCGAGCGCTTCATCTGGCCTCCAAGTGTCGTACGAACAACAGGCGACGCTTCGCGTTATTCCGCGTCGATGAACATCCAGGCCGATCGCCCTTATCGCTCACACGGCGCGCTCGGCGCCCAGGTCCGGATGGGCATGTCCCTGGCGGGGGGCTGAGATGCGACGCTCGGCGCTGCTCTCGGGCCTGCTGGGCTGCGCGGATCCGCCGCCACCGCCCAGCCCTGGCGCGTTGAGCTGGCAGAGCACGCTGGGCTATGGCGAGCTGCGCGCGGCGGTGCCCAGCCCGGACGGGAGCAGGGTCTACGCCGCGACCTCTCGTGGTCTCGGCGCCTTCTCTGCGGAGAGCGGCGCCTGCCAGTGGTGGGGAGGGGCCGCCGATCACGGCTCCGGCGATCACCGGGGACTGGCGATCTCTGGCAACGGGCTCTGGCTCGCGGCGGCGACCGCGGAGGGGCGCGTGAGCGTCTGGAGCCAGGATGGTCAGCCTCAGGAGCGCGACGGCGCCGCGCGCGGGATGACCGTGGTCGCGCTGGACGCCCAGGGTCGGTCCCTGGCCATGGGCGGCGCGGGCGGCGTGGTGATCGTGCGCGACCGCGCCGCGCAGACCGAGCGCGCGCTGGGCGGCCTCCACGCGCGCGTCACCGGGCTCGCCTACGAGGTCGGCGGCGCGCGCCTGGCGGGGGTGGACATCGACGGCCACGCCGTGGTCTGGGACAGCCTGGGCGAGGTACAACACCAGGTGGATCTGGGCGGCCTGCTGCATGGGCTGGCCTGGCGCCCCGACGGGGTCGAGATCCTCCTGGCGGGCAACCCGCCCGCGCGCTGGTCCCTCGCGGACGAGCGGGTCGTCTCCCTGCCCTCGCCCGGCGGCGCGGCGCGGGTGGTCGCCTGGGCGGGGGACAGGGCCCTGGCGGGCCTGGTCACGGGGAAGATCCTCTCCTGGAGCGCGGACGCGCTGGTCGCGCCGGTGGTCCTGCGCGGGCCGCGCGGCGAGGTGCGCAGCCTGTGGGCGGGCGCCGACGGGAGCGTCTCGTTCGGCGACGTGACGGTGCTTCGTCGAGGCGCGTCGCCAGACGAGGCGATCGCGCGCGCTCCCGAGCGCGGCGTCCTGCCGCTGGGCTCCATCCCCTACCGGGTCGCGCTCAGCCCGGACGGCGCGCTCGCGGCCCTGGGGACGGGCGAGGCGGCGCTGGTCTTCTCCACGCAGGATGGAAGCGCGCGCGGGATGGTGATGCTCTCGGACGAGCATCTGCTGGACCTGATCTTCTCGCCAGACGGGGCGACGCTCTACGTGGCCACCTCGCAGGGCGTGCGGCGCTGGCGGGCCGAGGGCGCGGAGCGCTCCCCCGACGCGGATCGGCGCGTGCTCAGCTTCGCCCTCTCCCCGGACGGCAGCAGGACCGCGCTGGCCGAGGTGGGCGAGACGGGGCCGGCGGTCTGGCTGCTGTCGCCGGGCGCAGGCGCGCGCGCGGGGCTGGAGATCCCGGGCCTGGGCACGGTCCACGACCTGATCTTCTCGCCGGATGGGACGCGGCTGGCGGTGCAGGGGCAGGACACGGTGTACGTGGCGACGGTGGCGACGGGCGCGGTGACGCGCGCGGCGCAGGGGGTGCGCGGGCGGGAGGGCGTGCTGGCCTGGGCTCCCGACGGGCGGCTGGCGATGGGCATGGCCGACCAGCGCGTCCTGGTCTGGGACGCGGCGACCGGCAGGACCGAGGTGTTGCCCGGTCGGCCACCGGGGGACACGATCACGCGGCTTGCGTGGAGCCCGGACGGCGGCGCGCTGGCGGCGCTCAGCCAGGAGACCGGCGGCGGGGCGGGTGTGCGCCTGTGGGAGCTGCGCGGGCGGAGGCCCGCAGCGACCAACCTGGAGGGCGCGGGCTTCACCGGGCACGATCTGGTCTGGACCGAGGACAGCGCGCTGCTGATCGGCGCCTTCGGGGGGAGCCCCGGTCCATCGGGCGACAGCCGGGCGGGCTACCTGGGTCTCTGGGAGCGGGGCGGCACGCTGCGCGCGCTGGAGGGCGCGCTGCCGGCCTCGAAGGACCTCTGGTCGCTGGCTCGGAGCGTAGACGGCGGCGCGCTGCTGGTCGGCGCGGGCGACGGCGGCGCTCACCTGCTCCGCTATTCTACGAATTAATTCGTAGTTCGGTCTTCGATGCCGCCGCCAGCGCTGCGCTTGCGAGCCCCCCCCACCCTGGATATCCCCCGCTCGCCAATCCGAGGTGCCTCATGGAAGCTCAGGCCTTTGTGGACCGTCTGTTTCAGCGTCTCCCGCGGCTCTCTCCGACGGACTACGTCTTCTTCCACTGGAACCACGGGGGGCGCCCCACGGACGAGGGCTTCGGGCTCTGCCCGGTCCCGGGGTTGGACCAGGCGAAGGCCATCGCCGCGATCATGGACGTGGACCACTACAAGGGCAACGTCGAGCACGTCGTGGAGTGCCGCTCGGTCGCCGACGCCCGCTACACGCCGCCTGGCCAGGTGCGCTTCTATCAGCGCGTCGACATCCCCATGCTCGGCGCCATCCAGCACGAGCTGGTGCTGATGCGCCTGGGCGTGCGGCAGGGCTACGAGGTCCTGGCCTGGGACCTGCTCGAGCCGGAGACGAAGGCGCTCGGCACCAGCAAGGGCGCCAGGAGCGACTACAACGTCGGCGCCTGGCTGGTGGGCAACGGGGTGCTGGGCTACGCCCTGGCCTCGGCGCCGCAGCGGGACGATGTCGGCTTCCTCAAGTTCAAGGCGCTCACCTCGGGCGCGAACGCCGCGGCGAAGAGCGTCGTGAAGGCCAACATCGAGGGCATGGCCCGCTGGGCGGCGCGGCGCTGAGCCTCCGAGCTCAGGGCGCGTAGACCGCGCAGCTTCTGCCGGTGTAGTAGCCGGTGTCGTGCCCCCAGGTGTGGCATTCGCCGCTGCTGTCCTCGAAGACCACATAGGTCAACACGGGCGCGTCGGCCTCGGTGAACAGCGTGGTGTCGTCCTCGAGCTCGCCGATGCTGGCCACGCTGGTCAGGCGAGCGCCCTCGGCGTCGGCGGAGTGGCAGAACAGGACGACCTCGCCGCTGCCGAGGGTGTAGCCATGCAAGCAGTCTTCACCCGTCCAGGGATCGGGTGAGGCCGGGTTGGTCTCGGCGATCCCCCAGGTGTAGGTCCCGCTCCCGTTGCGGATATCCAGCGT
>CAZKWG010000722.1:0-4230 GCA_964556105.1 uncultured Enterobacterales bacterium
AGGTCGTGGAGGACCGGCGCCCGGGAAGGCAGGAGGGAGCGTAGGAAGCCTGGGGCCGCGGGCTGGCGCGGCGGGGCCTCGGCGAGCACGAGCACCTGCTCGCGGGCCTCTCCGGGGACGGAGCCCGAGCAGAGCTGGAGCTGGCGCAGACGCGCGAGCGGCACGAGCAGGAGCACGGGCCCCAACGCCTCGACGACGTCCCTGTCCGCCCCGAGGATCAGGTCGAGCGGGTGAGGTCCCAGCGCCGCCGCGGCCGACGCCAGGCGCTCAGGATGGCGGCGCAGGGTCGCCAGCAGCCAGTCGAAGGCCCCCGCCTCGGTCATGGCCGAGCGAGCCTCGACCAGGCGGGCCAGCGCGCGGGCGTCGGGCAGCGGGCCCTCCAGCACGCGCCACAGCGCGCCCACGTCCCTCATGGCGCCGCGCAGCTCCTCGGGCTCGATCACCACCGCCTGGGCCCGCAGCACCGGTCGTCCGAGCCGGTCCCGCTCGCCCTGGTTCATGACCGCGGAGACCAGCGTGCGCCCGTCGCGGAGGGGGTGGAGCTTGTACGCCCGGTAATCCTGCATGGACGTGGCGTTGCGCGGCGGCGAGCGCGGGAACGCCTCGGTCCGGAGCTCGGACAACACATCGGCGGGCAGAACGCCATCCAGTTCGGGCTCTCCTTGGAAGGTCAGGGTCGCGAGCACAGGCATCGTTCACCTCTCTACGGCGTCCAGGCCGTGGGCCAGATCGGAAAGGAGCTCCTCGAAGCCGAAGCCACGCAGGTCACCGAGCATGGGCCAACACGCGCTCTGGACGTCGTAACGTCTTACGTTGGCCCCCTTGCGCTCCAGGTTGGCCAGCGGGATGGCCAGGTAGCTCTGGAAGACCCTATCGCGGGCGCTGCCCGCATCTCATGGGGGCGCTGCCCCCGCTTGCCGCCGTTCGGCTCGGCCAGCCGCGCCTCCTCCGCGTGGCCTCCGTGCTCATCCTGCCGGCTGGCGATGCGCTCTCTCAACGCCGCGGCGGCCTCGTCGCGCAGGCCAAGATCGATGAGGGCGAGGATCTCGGTCATCTCTCATTCTCCCAGGGAAGGCGGCCTTCAGGGACCTGTGGGAGCGGGCCGGCCAGCGCGAGCGACCACCCCCGCGGGCCACGTTGGAAAGTGAGGTGCACGCCGAGCACCGGTCGCGGCAGCGGCATCCCGGCCCGGCTGGCCCAGGTCGTGGTCTTCCGGTCGCCGAGCGTGAGCCCCGCGGCGCGGACCAGGGCGTCGAGCCGCTGGAGCAGCTTGAGGCCGCCGCCGCGAGCGCCGCTGACCAGCACGAGGTCGTCTCCGTAACGAATCCAGGCGACGAGCTCCGGCCCGAAGGTCGGCGTTCGTGGCGCCTCGTGGCCGACCAGCGCGCGATGCAGCGTCCGCCGCGCGGCGGCGAGCCGGGCCGCGGGGGTCGAGGCCGCGGCGTGCGGCAGGGCTGCGCCGGACGCCGCGCGCTCGAGGTGGGGATCGAGGTGGAGGCCGAGGTAGAGGTTCGCGATCATCGGCGAGAGCGGCGCCCCTTGCGGCACGCCTCGACCTGGAGCGGTCGGCCACGCCGCCATCCAGGTCTGGTTGAGCGCGAGCCAGAGCGGGTCTCCCCAGGCCGAGGCCAGCGCCGCGTGCAGGCGTCCATGCTCCAGGTGGTCAAACATTCCATGGATGTCTGCCTGAACCGTCTCCATGTACAGTTGTGTTCCGGCGCGCTCCACGAGCTGCCGCACCGCCGTGCTCGGCGAGCGCCCAGGACGGTAGCCGTGGACCGAGGGCAGCAGCCGCCCGTCGAGCTCCGCGGCGGCCAGCAGCACCGCGCCCTGCGCCACGCGGTCGCGCAGCGTCGGGATCCCCAGCACGCGCTCGCCGCCGTCCGGCTTCGGCCGCACGCGACGCAGCAGCGGAGAGGGCTGGTAGCGCCCGTCGATCAGATCGCGCCGCAGCTCGTCGAGTCGTCCCTCCAGCCCGCGCGCGAAGCGCCCGCCGTGCACACCATCCACGCCCGGCCCCGGCGAGCGGCGCGCGCGACGCCAGGCCTCCTCCAGCAGGGCCGCGTCCAGGCGCGTCGCCAGCGGGATCACGCCTCGCTCCGCTTCTGAAACCAGCGCAGCGCGAACCAGCCCACCGCCTCCGTCACCCCGGCCGCCGTGACGCCATTGACGACGTTCCCAATCGCCGGCAGCCAGCCCACGAGCACCTGGCTCAGGCCGCGGCCGATCATCGTCGCCGACATCGTCAGCGCGAGCTCCGCCGCCGCTGCGCGTGTGAGCGACACGTCTGTCTTGTCTGCCAGCGCCAGGATCATCGCCGTCTGCAGCGCGACGAGCACCGGCGCGTCCGATCCCGGGAGCTGCGCCAGCCCGAAGCCGACGCCGCCGGCGACGACGGCGAACACGTGGATGATGGATCGAGCGGTCATCCTTATTCTCCTCTCGGCTCGAGGCCCTTGTCGGGCCCGGTTCACCTGGAGATGGCGTGGGCCAGACGGCTGTGCTCGAAAAAGTCCGAGGAGGCTGCAAATTGTTCGGAGAGCCCGATAGCGTCGTGATCGTCGTGGCCTGGGCGTCAGCGAGCTTGATCTCGAGGCGGGATCCGGGGTAGGTTTCGGGGGCGGGGAGCTGTTCCCCGAACCGACCGCGGTCTTTGAAAACCCAGGGACATTCGTTGAGGTTCGGGGAGCTTCGGGAATGTTCGAAGATGGCGTGTAGAGGTATGGAATTCGTGGGTGTGCGATCAAGGTCGGTCTTGACGATCCAAGAGTCGGGGTGTGCGACGGGGGTGGTTCGGGAATTCGGGGTGGAATCGTGGCGTTCGAGGCTGTGTCTCGAGGGCCGCTGTTGCACACCCCTGGGCGTCACGGAGCCCATTGCGACGACGATCGTGCTCTCGTCCCCATCCAGCTCGGAGAACGTGGTTGCACACCCCTGGGCGTCACGGAGCCCATTGCGACGGAGCTCGGTGTCGGTTGGGGTCTCGAGCCTGCGGGTTGCACACCCCTGGGCGTCACGGAGCCCATTGCGACATGTAGGCCTCTAGGTCGAACCTGTCCTCGATAGCTGGTTGCACACCCCTGGGCGTCACGGAGCCCATTGCGACATGGCCGCGACCTCCGGGTCAGGGATCCGGTTGTGTTTCACACCCCTGGGCGACACGGAGCCCATTGCGACCTGCCAGCGCTGCCCGAGCTGGCCGCCGTTGAACGTCAGGTTGCACACCCCTGGGCGTCACGGAGCCCATTGCGACCTGGTGCGGGGCTTGAAGCCAGTGCCCTCATCTTCGGTTGCACACCCCTGGGCGTCACGGAGCCCATTGCGACAAGTCAAACAGCGACGTGTCATCGCTGCAGATCGCGTTGCACACCCCTGGGCGTCACGGAGCCCATTGCGACAAGACGAGGCTGTAGAGGCCGTATGTCCGACCGTTGTTGCACACCCCTGGGCGTCACGGAGCCCATTGCGACCCGGGGATCTCGTCGGCGAGGTCGATGGCTAGGGCGCGGTTGCACACCCCTGGGCGTCACGGAGCCCATTGCGACATGGCGCACATCGACAGAATTCCAGCAGGGATGTCGCACACCCCTGGGCGTCACGGAGCCCATTGCGACTCAGCGTTGCGGGCCTTCATGGCGGCGGAGTGCGCCGTCGCACACCCCTGGGCGTCACGGAGCCCATTGCGACTTGGCCCACTCTCCTTGCTGTTGACGCCAACACTCTAGGTCGCACACCCCTGGGCGTCACGGAGCCCATTGCGACGAGAGAGTAACCAAGCTCGGTGACCACGGATTCTCTTGTCGCACACCCCTGGGCGTCACGGAGCCCATTGCGACAAGATAAAGTATCTCCCACTTCCCTGTTCCATGGCCTGGTCGCACACCCCTGGGCGTCACGGAGCCCATTGCGACCGCTCGGGTTGTACCACGCGGTGATCTCGGCCTTCTGGTCGCACACCCCTGGGCGTCACGGAGCCCATTGCGACGTTAGCCTCGGAACTGGTAGATGGGGGTAGAGGGCGGTCGCACACCCCTGGGCGTCACGGAGCCCATTGCGACTTGCGACCATCGCATAGCCGCGCTTGCCGATCTCGGTCGCACACCCCTGGGCGTCACGGAGCCCATTGCGACGCCACGGTCGATGGCAGCCAGGCTACGTTCGGCCTCGTCGCACACCCCTGGGCTTCACGGAGCCCATTGCGACAGGTCGTAGGGGCGGATCAGGCTGTCG
>CAZKWG010000723.1:0-4207 GCA_964556105.1 uncultured Enterobacterales bacterium
ACCAGCAGCTCGGGCGGGGCCAGCGAGGGGGTGCCGCCCCCGAAATACAGGCTGTGCGCACGGTCCTCGGGGCCGCGCAGGAAGGCCGGGGCGCGCTCGGCCCACTCCAACTGTACGCCCTCGGCCCAGGCCTCCCAGCGCGCCTCGCGGTCGGGAAAGACGTTGAAGGCGCAATAGGGGCAGCGCGTCCGGCACCAGGGGACGTGGACGTAGACGCCGAATGAGCCTCGGGGCGCGGTGGGCATCGCCGCTCGATAACGCGCCGGGCGCGGGCCGAGGTTCGGCAAGCCGCGCCTGACGCGATAGGGTCGGCTCCGAGGGTACGGATCTGTTCGTTCGCCATGCCATTGAACACGGCCCCACCGTCGTCATCGAGCCCGGTGGGGTCACGCCGGTCTCCGCCGTCTATCTCTGGTTTCGAGCCGGCACGGCCCGCGAGCCCGCAGGTCTGCACGGCGGCGCACACTTTCTGGAGCACCTGCTCTTCAAAGGGGCGGGAGAGCACGGGGTAGGCGAGGCGGCGGAGCGCATCGAGTCGCTCGGCGGCGACCTGAACGCGTTCACCAGCTACGAGCAGACGGTGCTGCACGCCACCCTGCCCGCCGGCCGGGAGCCGGAGGTCATCCGGCTGCTCAGCGAGATGGCCCTGCGCCCGCACCTGGACCAGGACGAGATCGATCGCGAGCGCGACGTCGTCATCGAGGAGATCCGCGGCAGCCAGGACGACGCCACGCAGCTCCTCGCGGAGAGCGTGCGGTCGCGCGTCTACGGCGAGCACCCCTATGGCCGCCCGGTGCTGGGGACCGAGGAGAGCGTGCGGGGCCTGAGCCGCGCCGGCCTCCAGGCCTTCCACGCCCGCGGCTTCGCCCCCCAGAACGCCGTTCTGGCGGTCGCGGGTCCGGTGGACCCCGAGGCCATCCTGGCGGCGGCGCGCGCGTCGCTGACCCAGGTCGGGCCTGCGCTGGACGATGGCCCGGCCGCCACGCCGGAGCGCCCGGTAGACGAGCGGTTCTTTACGCTCGACCACGGCTTCGAGGAGCGGCTGGTCGAGCTGGCCTTCCCCACGCCCGGCCTCGCGCACCCCGATCAGGCGGCGCTGGACCTGCTGGTGACGGCCCTGGGCAGCGGCGAGTCCTCGTCCATCTCGCTCGCGTTGAAGCGCGAGCACGCGCTGGCCTTGGACTGCTGGGCGGCGCTGGAGAACGAGCTGCGCGGCGGGCTCTGCGTCTTCGGGCTGGTGGCGCGCGAGGACAAGGTGGGCGACGCGGCCGAGGCGCTGGCCGCCGAGCTGGCGCGGGTGGCGCGGGACGGGCTGCCGGTCTCCGCCCTGCACCGGGCGCGGCGCTCCATCCTGAGCGCGCGCATCTACGAGCGCGAGACCGTGGACGGCCGCGCGCACCGCCTGAGCTGGTACGAGGCCTACTTCCGGGATCCCGCGCGCGAGGCGGCCTACGAGGCTGCGCTCCTGAGGGTGAGCCCGTCGGACCTGCGGGCGGTCGCGGCGCGCTGGCTGAGCCCGGAGCGGGCGGTGGCCGGCGCGGTCTGCCCGGCCGATCAGCTCGACGCGCGACGGCTCGGGGAGGCGATCGCGCGCGGGATGGCGCGACCGGCGGCGTCTCCGAAGGGCGCGAGCCACGGCCCGAAGGGTCTGCGGCGCCAGGTCCTCGGCAGCGGCGCGCGCGGCCTGATGGTGCCCGAGGCGGACACGGAGCTGGCGAGCATCTCGGTGGTCGGCGTGGGCGGCGCGCTGGCGGAGGGCGCGCGGAACGCCGGGCTGGCGGACGTCTGGGCGGCCTCGCTGGCCCGCGGGGCCGGGAACCTCGACGCGCAGGGCCTGTCTGAGGCCGTGCAGGAGCTGGGGGGCGCGCTCTCCCCCTGGGCCTGGCGCAACTCCTGCGGCGTGACCGCCACCTTCCCCGCCGGAGAGCTGCGCGCGGGCCTCGATCTGGTGATCGACGTTCTGGCGCGCCCGACATTCGATCCAGACGAGGTCGATCGGGCGCGGGAGGAGCTGGACGAGTCGCGCCAGACGGTGGACGACGCCCCGGCGGACCTGGCCTGGGACCTCGCCTGGCAGCTCCTCTACCGTGGGCACGCCTGGGGGCGGCCCGCGCACGGGACCGCCGCGGGTCTGGAGCGCAGCACGCCCGCCCGGCTGCGCGCCTATCACCGACGGGTGTTCGCGGGGGAGAACCTGGTCATCGCGCTGGCGGGCGCGGTGGACCCGGATCGCGTCTCGAAGACGCTGGAGCGTGGGCTCGGCGGTCTGCCGCGCGGGGCGCCGCTGCCCTGGGGACCGCCCGCGCTGCCCGACACCTTCGAGCGCAGCCGGCGCGCGCGCGTCGCCCGCCAGCAGGCGCAGCTGGTCCTGGCCTTCCCGGGCGCCGGCTGGGGCACGCCGGAGGCGGCGGCGCTCTCGATCCTGGAGTCGGTGCTGGGGGGGCAGGGCGGACGACTCTTCGTCGCGCTGCGCGAGCGCGCGGGCCTCGCCTACGACGTCAACGCGAGCTCCGAGGACGGGCTGGGGGGCGGCACCTTCCTGGTGGCGATGGGCACGGATCCGGCGCGGGTCGGGGAGGCCTGGGACGGCCTCTGGCGCGTGCTCGACGAGGTCGTCAGGGAGCGGGTCGGCGCCGATGAGCTGGCGCGGGCGCGGGCGCGGGTGGTGGACGGCGCGGTGCTGGACCTCCAGCGCACCTCCGAGCGCGCCGCTCAGCTCGCCAGCGCCGAGCGGTACGGCCCGGGGGCCGATCGGCTCGAGGAGCTGCTGCGGGCGCCCGCGGCGGTGGACGCGGAGACCCTTCAGCGGGTCGCGCGCGCGGTGCTCCGGCGCGATCGGTCGGCCCGCGTTCAGGTTGGACCAGGCCGATGAACGCGGCGCAGCTGGCCGTGGTGATGTGGGTGGGGCTCGCGGCGCGCGCCGAGGCTCAGGACACGGAGTGGAGCGCGAACATGGACGTCCAGGCGACTCCGAAGACGACCTGGAGCGCCGAGGATCAGGCGGCGCTCGAGCGGGGTGAGGCGATCTCGCGGCACTGGCGCGACGCGGAGGGGCGGGCGCGCGGGCTCTCGGCCGTGCTGGTCAACGCCCCCGCCAGCACGGTCTGGAAGGCGATCGTGGATATCGACGCCTATGTCGAATTCATGCCCTACGTGACGGCGTCCTATGTCTCGAGCTGGGAGGAGGCGCGCGATCACACGCGGATCCTCGCCGGATATCAGCTCACGACGCTGGGCGTGACGACGAAGTATCGCCTGGACAACCGCTGGTACGCCGACAAGGGCGTGCTGGTCTTCGACGTGCTGCCCGAGGGCACGGGCCCCATCGCCGCGGGGGATGGCTTCTGGCGCGTCAGCCCCTGGAAGAGCGCCCGCGGCCAGGTGCTCCTGGAGTACAGCGTCGACATGGCGATGCAGTGGTGGGTTCCGAGCGCGCTGGAGCGGAAGGCGGCGAGCCGCCTCCCTACGGTGGTCAGGCTGATCAAGCGGCGGGCCGAGCGCGCGACGGCGGCCAGCGCCACCCCGTAGGCGGCGCGCTGAGGTAGACTGAAGCCGATGGTAGACGCGCGCGCCAAAGACCTGCTCAGCACGCTCAAGTCCCGGCGGACCCTCGGGGACCGGATCATGGCGCGGGTCGGCTTTCGCGCCTGGGAGCGGCCGCGCGTCGCGGTGAGCGACCGCATCTTCAAGCTGTACCGGCTGCACGACCCCTTCGATCCGAACAGCCCGCAGGACGAGGACAACGTCGGGCTCGGCCCCGTGACGCTGCGGCTGGGCGACAAGAAGCGGCAGCCCGCGCCGCACGCGCTCCCCAAGGAGGAGAAGAAGCCGGCCCTGCCCAAGGTGCCTCCCGCGGGCGCGCCGCCCGGGGGCGCCCCTGCGCCGCGCGCCCCAGCGCCTGCCACGCCGAGCAAGCCCGCGACCCCCGCGCCGCCGCCCTCCGGGGAGCAGCCCTTCGGCTACACCCCGAAGCAGTACGCTCCCAAGAACACGACCGCGATCAAGCCCGCGACCCCTCCGCCGTCGCCCGTGCGCCCCCAGGCGCCGCCGTCGCCCGCGCGCCCCCAGCCTGCGCCCGTGCGCCCCACGCCGCCCCCCGCCGCGAAGGCGCCGCCCGCGCCGCCCGAGGAGCCTGGGCGCTCGATGAGCTACATCCCGAAGCAGTACGACGGGAAGAAGAAGACGAGCAGCTCGGGCTCGTCCGCGC
>CAZKWG010000724.1:0-4197 GCA_964556105.1 uncultured Enterobacterales bacterium
TGGGCCGCTGCTGCCTTCCAGCCACATCTCCGGCGCCATGAAGCGCGCGGTGCCGAACAGCACGGACTTCGTCGCCCCCTCCCTGTCGAAGTCAGCGCGGGCGACGCCGAAGTCCAGCACCTTCACGCCCCCCTGGGCGGTCACCAGGATGTTGGCCGGCTTGATGTCGCGGTGAACGACGTTCAGCGGCCTTCCCGTGCTCGGGCTCCGCGCGTTGCTCGCGGCGTCGAGCGCGTTGGCGACCGCGGCGGCGATCTCCAGCACGGCGCGCGGCGGCAGCGGCCCCTGCTGGAGCAGCCCGTGAGCGTCCACGCCCTCGATGTACTCCATGAGCACGGCGGGGCGACCATCGTAGTCGCCGAGATCGAGCACCTTGACGATGTGGTCGTGGTTGAGCTGCGCGAGCAGCCGCGCCTCGTCGCGCTGCCGGCCCGCGACGTCGCCGTGGGCTGCCATCTGCTTGTGCAGCACCTTGAGCGCCGCGCGCTGCACGAATCCATCGGAGCCAGCGATCTCGGCGAGATACACGGCTCCGAAGCCTCCTTCGCCGAGGGTGTTGAGCAGGCGGATCTGTCGGGTCTGACCAAGCACGGGCGCGGCTCCTGTGGGGCAGGATACACCATCGGCGGTCCGAGACGTCATGACTCCGGTCTCGGTGGTCTCTCGAGGTCAATGTGGGAGACCGAGGAGCACCACGGATCCGGCGTCCTCGCCGCCCTCGTCGTCGGACCCGCCGCCCAGGACGATCTCACCGACCCCGTCGCCGTTCGAGTCCGGGGTGACCATGGCGCGATAGCCGTGTTTGGCCGTGGGGCGAACCGAGAGGCCGACCAGCGGACTGTCCAGCACGTCGAGGTTGGCGTTGAAGCCCAGCGTAGCGCCGAAGTGGATGGCCAGCGTCGCGGTGCCGAGCGGCGCGTACTCCGCTATGGGGACGAGGGTTTCATCGAGACCGTCGCCATCCAGGTCGCCCGCGCTCGTGACCTCGAAGACATACGAGCTCTCTCCGACGTCGATCACGGCAGACGGGGCCGCGGTCGTCCGCGTCGGTGTCCCGGCCAGCGCGGTGTAGAAGAACACCTGTGGTGCGAGTCCTTCGTCGCCAGCAGACAGCGGAACGGCCGCGAGGTCCGGAGTCCCGTCTCCGTCGATGTCGCCCACCATGCGCACCTCGGCCGACTCGCGCACCGCCTCGCTTGCGGCGGTCAGCCTGAAGATCGCGTCCGCCTCCAGGTCAGGGGTCTCCTCCCCGCCGGGCAGGATCGCCGCCAGGAGCCCGCTCTCAGCGGAGAGCATGTAGTCGTCGAGGCCGTCTCCGTCCTGGTCGCCCGCGGCCACGACCTGAGAGCCGATGAAGGCGTCCGTATACGTCCCCCGGATCTGAACAGGGGCGTCCGCCATGGTCGGGTTGCCCAGCATGTTCACCGGAAAGAGCCCGACCAGGCCAGCGTTGGTGAACTCCCCGACCGTGGTGAGCTGCGCGCTCACGGCGAGCTCCTCGACGCCGTCACCGTCGAGGTCGCCGAGGAGCTGCGCGGTGGCGCCCGCGACGGTCCCCACCTGCGACCCGAGCACACCGCCGATGGCGTCATCAGGCATCGTGAGCTCACCCGCCGCCAGCTCGGCGCCGCTCACCAGCCAGGCCGCGCCCGTCGCGTCGTCGTAGCCGAGCGCACCCACGACCAGCTCCGGCACGCCATCACCGTCGAGGTCCGGCGCACCGTCCAGCGCGCAGCCGAGGTACCAGCCCGCTCCTGAGGGCCGGATCGCAGGGTGATCGACAAGCGCGCCGTCGCGTGCGTCCATCACCAGGTACGCCGCTCCACCCTGGTCATAGCGCGTCGGATCGGTCCAGGCGCCGACCAGGATGTCCTCCAGCCCGTCTCCGTCGATGTCCCCGGCTGCCCCGAGGCGTCGGCCGGCGTTGGCGCCCGCCACCTCCCCGACCAGCGCGTCGGCGCCGAACTCGACCTCGACCTCCTCCCTCTCCCCGTCGCAGTCGTTGTCGGTGATCCCGTTCTCCCAGGTCTCGTAGGCGTCAGGGTGGATGAGCGGGTCGAGGTCGTCGCAGTCGTCACCGCCTTCCGAGGCGTCCGCGTAGCCGTCCTCGTCGCGGTCGCCCGTGGCGATCCGGTCGGCGATCTCGTTGTAGTGGTTCACGTTGATGACGCAGGCGGTCAGGAACAGGAGCATGGAGACCTCGTCGGGTAGGGAGAGTACAACAAGGTGACGCTGGCCGCGTGGCGCCCCGCGTGCGAAGTGAGGAGGGATGAGCACGTCCGAGCCCCCGCTGAGCCCCCGCTGGCGCCCGATCCAGGCGGGCGTCGCGCTGCTCATCGCGGTGCTGGTGCTGGCCTGGGGCGCCGCGCCGTATCTGCCGGGGCAGATCGATGACGCCTTCATCGTCTTCGCCTACGCGCACCGGATCGTCGAGCACGGCGAGATCGCGTGGAACACCGGCGAGCGGGTCGAGGGCTACTCGAGCCCGCTCCACCTGGCGCTGATGGTCGTGGGCGCGTTGACCCGGCTCGACCTCTCCGTCGTCGCGCGCGTGCTCTCGTCTCTGGCCGTGGTGGCGATGTTCGCGGCCCTGCTCGGCCCGCGCTTTGGGAAGGGCCGCGCCTGGCTGCCGATCTTCCTGGCGGCCTGGCAACCGCTTCAGTTCTGGAGCGTGGGCGCCCTGGAGACCGCGCTGGCGACGCTGCTCGCCTGCGTCGCCTGGCCGCTGGCGCTCGGCGCCGCCTCGACGTGGGCGACGGGATGTGTGCTGCTCGGGCTGTTTTCCCTGACCCGACCGGAGGGCGCGGCCTGGTTGATCGCAGGGCTGCTGCTTCGGGCCCGCCATCCATGGGCCTGGGGCGCTCCAGAGCGCCGCGTGCTCGTCCTCCTCGTCGCGCTCGCGGGCTACCACGCGGCGCGCGTCTTCTACTTCGGGCATCTGTTCCCCACACCCTGGCTCGTGAAGATCGTCGCCATCGACGCGTTCTCCACGGGCACGAGAGAGCTGGCCTGGGAGGCCTTGTCGGCCGCGCCGGTCCTCGCGCTCGCCCTGCTCCTGCGCCGCGCAGTCCCACCCGTGGTCTGGTTTCCGCTGCTGATCCAGAGCGCGCTGCTCGTTCGAGCGGGTGGCGACTGGATGGGCAACGGGAGGTTTCTGCTGCCCGGCGTGGTCGCCTCGGTCGCCGCTGCGTTCGCCTGTGGTGCAGCACGGCCGTTACCCCGCTGGGCGCCTGCGGCGCTGCTGCCTTCCGCGATCCTGGGCTTCTTCTGGGAGCCCTGGCAGATGCAGTTCGATGGCCCCCGCTGGCGCGATCCTGCTGTGCTGGCTCGGCCGGACATGTCCTTTCGCACCCCCTGGGCCGTACCGCTCCTGGACGAGGTCAGCTTTCTCATCGAGCGGATCCCTGCTGGCGCTGGCGCCATGCTGTCCGACGTCGGGCTGCCCGGGAACCTCGACGATGTGCGCATCTGGGACGGGGCGGGGCTGACAGACCGTGCGGTCGCGGAGGTCATCGCGGGGACCGATGGAGGGCTCACCGCCACGCTGAGCGCGCGCTACGACGACCCGCTGGCGATCTGGTGCCTGCGCTACGGTCTGAACGAGCAGGGCCAGGACCCGGCCGACGCCTGGATGACGGAACTTTTCCCGGTGGTCGCCTCGCGGCCCGACGCGCGGGGGCTGTTCTGGCGGTGTCGCGAAGGTGAAGGCCCGACACCTGAGCTGGTCATCGAGCGCTGGGTAAGTTTGCTCCAACGCTTTCCGCGACAGGATCTGCTCCGGTGGCGAGCCGCGACCGCCCTGGCGCGCGCGGGCCGCACCGATGAGGCGCTCGCGCTGGCGCGGCAGGCGACCTGGATTGGGCAGGACACGGACGGCTGGCTCGCGTTCTCTCCGACCAGCTCGGACGCCTACGTCCCAGGACGGGGTTGGCCGCTCTATGGCGACGGTGAGGTCCAGACGTATCCTATGCCGGACACGTTCTGGGCGACGCATCTCGTTGTGTTGGATGTGGACGACCCGGGCCAGGAGGGAGCGCAGGCGCGGCTTCATTGGGAACCGGACTGCGGCGCGCCCGTCGAGATCAGCGTGTCTGCACGTTCTGTCGTGACCCCGCCGGCCTGCGCGGCGACCCCGAGAGCGCTGAGCGTCGGCTTCCTCAACGACAGGTGGCAGCCACCGTTCGATCGGAACCTGTA
>CAZKWG010000725.1:0-4182 GCA_964556105.1 uncultured Enterobacterales bacterium
CGAGCTTCGTCATGTCGAGCTGCAGGTTCGACTTGTCGAGCAGCCGCATGACGATCTTCTCTCCCCAGAGCACGGGGAGCACGTTCACGCGGTAGTCCATCTCCTTGCCGCCGCCCATCTTCAGCTTGATGCGGCCGTCCTGCGGGAGACGCCGCTCGGCGATGTCCAGGTTCGCCATGATCTTCACGCGGCTGGACAGCGCGTTCTTCAGCTTCATCGGCGGCTTCATCACCTCGTAGAGCATGCCGTCGATGCGGTAGCGGACGCGAATGGACTTCTCGTAAGGCTCGATGTGGATGTCGCTGGCCTTCTTGCGGATGGCGTCGAGCAGGATGAGGTTCACCAGCTTGACGACCGGCGCCTCGCCCGCGCTCTTCTCCAGGTCGACGACGTTGATGTCCTCGTCGTTGCCGTCGTCGACGCTGAACTCGTCGTCGTCGAACTGGAAGTCCGTCATCATGTCGCTCAGCACGACCTGCTGAGCGTAGTACTTCTCGATCGCCGCCTGGATGGCCTGCTCGCTGGCGACCACGACCTCGACGTTGAAGTGCGTGATGAACTTCACGTCGTCGATGGCGTAGATGTTCGAGGGGTCGGCCATCGCCACGATGAGCGTGTTGCCCGACCGGTTGATCGGGAGGATCTGGTGGCGCTGCACCACCTCCTTCGGGATGAGCTTCAGCACCTCCTGGTCCAGCTCGAAGTCCGCGAGGTTGATGCTCGGGACGCCGTACTGCTTGGAGAGGAAGGCCGTCAGCTCGTTCTCGTCCACGTAGCCGAGGCGGGTCAGCTCGTGCCCGAGCCGCGCGCCTCCACGCCGCTGCTCATCGAGCGCTCGCTTGAGCTGAAGCGGAGTGATGAGCTTCTCTTTGACGAGAAGCTCTCCCAGCCGGCTACTGTCTACGCCGTCACGCGCCATCGGGCCGTCCTCCCTGCTGCAGCAAACCCGTGCAAAGATACTGCATGGCTGTACAGCAGTCGATCCCCTTCCGAGGAAGGGCGGATCGAGCGCCCTGTCAGAGGATTCTACGCTGGCGTGCTCAGAAGCCTTCGAGGCGCGCGATGATCTCGCACATCACCTCGCTCGATCCTCCGCCGATGGTCACCAGCCGCGTGTCCCGGAAGTAGCGGCAGACGTCGTACTCCTCGATGTAGCCGTACCCACCGTGGAATTGCAGGCAGTCATAGGCCACCTTCTGGGCCAGATCGCCGCAGAAGAGCTTGGCCATCGAGACCTCCCGCGTCGGGTTCTCCCCGTCGAGCATACGCTGCACCG
Source organism: uncultured Enterobacterales bacterium (assembly GCA_964556105.1). Taxonomy (GTDB): domain Bacteria; phylum Myxococcota_A; class UBA796; order UBA796; family CAZKWG01; genus CAZKWG01. The sequence continues at coordinate 1,277 of CAZKWG010000725.1, forward strand.
CGCGGTAGGAGAGCGCCTTGCCCGCCTCGATCCCGGCGAGGTGCTCGGCGAAGCGATGGCGCCAGACCTGGAACTTGGAGATCGGGCGGCCGAACGCCATCCGCTGGTCCCCGTAGCGCAGCGCGTCCTTGATCTGCTGCTCCATGCCCGAGGTCGACATCAGGGCCGCCGCCAGGCGCTCGCCCTGGAAGTTGCTCATGATGTAGTAGAAGCCCATGTTCTCTTCGCCGAGGACGTAGCGCTGCGGGATGCGGCAGTCCTCGAAGGCCAGCTCGCAGGAGTCCACCGCGCGCGTGCCTAATTTATCTAGCTTCCTCCCGACGCTGAAGCCCTTGGTGTTCGTCGGGAAGAGCACCAGCGAGATGCCCCCGTGCCCCTCGTCCCCCGTGCGCACGGCCAGGGTGATGAAGTCGGCGAAGCTGCCGTTGGTGATGTAGGTCTTGGCGCCGTTGATGATGTAGTCGCCGCCGTCCTTCTTCGCCGTCGTGCGCAGGGCCGCGACGTCGGACCCGCAGCCGGGCTCCGTGACGCCGAGGGCCGCCACCTTCTCGCCGGCGATCACGGGCGCCAGGAATTCCTGCTTCTGCTCCTCGGTCCCGATCTCGTGGATGATCGGGGTCGCCATGTCGGTGTCGACGAGGACGCTCATCACGACGCCGCCCGAGCGGGCGTGCGCCAGCTCCTCGATGAAGCAGACCGTGTACCACCAGTCCAGCCCCAGCCCGCCATAGGCCGGGTCAAAGCGGATCCCCAGCAGCCCGAGCTTCGCGAGGTCGCGGAAGACCTCCCGCGGGAAGCCGCCCGCCTTGTCCCAGGCGAGGGCGTTCGGCGCCAGCTCACGCTGGCAGTACTCGCGGACGGTCTTGCGGAGCTGCTCATGCTCCTCGGTGAAGGGAGGGTAGGCCATCAGAGCTCCTGACAGGTCGAGAACGGGCTGGTGCGCCTGCGCGCTCGCAGACGTCTCAGCTTAACCCGTCGCGGCCCCTGGGCGGGACCCTCCGGGTCGTCGTCATCCCTGGAGCGGCGAGGCGCCATGTGCTATGCCTTGAGTCAATCGTCTCTGAGCCCTGGCCTCCCATCCCCGGAGCACACGTGGACCACCGCTGCCTGTACGGGCACCGCATCCCAGAGCAGTTCGGTTTCGCCATTCAGCAGCGCCTCTGCCCGACCTGCGGCGCGCCCTGCGTGACGCTCGACGGGTATCGCCTGGCGCGCCGCCTCACGCAGGAGGTGCCGCTGGAGGCCCTGGCGGCCTTCAACGTCGTGCGGATCCTCGAGAGCGCTTACACGCTGACGGCGAAGCCCAGCGAGACGGCGGACGACGGGTCGGTCAGCCAGCAGATCGAGGTCGCGCCCAGCGCCACGGATGGCGCGGTGGAGCCGCCGTCGAAGAGCGCTGCGCCGCGGCCCGTGGCGACCCCCAGCGCCGGGCCGAGCGCCAGCGCCGCCGGAAACGCCTCCTTTCGGAGTCGTCTTTCAGGACTGAACCCGAGCGCCAGCCTGGTCCCTGAAGCCGCCGCCGCCGGCGACGTCCCGCCCCCGCGCCGCCGGAGCGGTCGCGCGGAGGACTCCGAGGCCGAGCGCGAGTTCTTCTCCGGGACCGAGCGGAGCTGAGGCCCGCTCAGCCGAGCAGGCTCTGCAGCCACTCGCTGGCTGGCGCGCTCTCCGAGGTGGCGTAGAGCCCGCTGGCGCGCTCCTCGGCGAAGGTGGCGTCGAGCTTGGCCAGCACGCCGGAGATGGTCTTGTCCCAGGGCCAGCCCGGGCTGCCGACGGGGATGCTGCGCTCCTCGGGCCAGGAGCCGCCACGGGTGGTGAACAGCTTGATGTCCACGGGCATGGTCATCTGCCACTCGCGGAGCCGCGCCGTGGCCATGTCGCCGCTGGTGTGCCGCAGGCGCTCCAGGACGCGATCGGGCCGCGCCTGCACGAGGGCGAGCAGCTCAGCGGCGCCCGGGGCGGCGAAGGTGGTGCCGAAGGCCCGGCGCGCCTGCTGGCCAGCGCCCACCAGCTCCGGCAGGGTCACGCCGGCGAAGAGGGGCGAGAGCACGTCCACGAGGTGATCGACCAGGCGCACCGTGTAGCGCCAGTCATGGCTGACCTCCACGCGACGGGCCGCCTCGGCGATGTCGTCATGGTTGGCGTCCAGCCAGGACTGCTCGAGCTGGGCGGGCCCGTACTCGTAGGCCACGACCAGCGCGCCGATGGCCCGACGCATCGAGGTCGGCACGGCGGCGGCGTCCAGCCCGCCATGCTCCGCGGCGAGCTGCTCGAGCCCGCAGGGCAACGCGCCGGCGCGGATCTCGATCCGCTCCAGCTGGTCCAGCCGCAGCCGCTTGTCCGCCGCCTTGACGTGGCGGCGCAGGATCTCCTGCACGCCCTGAACGGCCGTCTGGTGCCAGACGCTGCTGGGCGACAGGGAGAAGGAGAGCGTCTCCGTGAACCAGGCGCTGCCCAGGCCGGTGAACGCGTTGCGCAGCGGCGCCCAGCTCAGCGTGCCGAGGAGGCCGTCCCGCGCGTCGAGCAGGTCCAGCGAGCCCTGAACCCCCGCCTGCGCCTGAATCACGGCGTCATAGGCGGCGACCGCCGGACCCGACGCGGCGAGGGCGCGCGGCGTCCCCCCGGAGAGGAGCGTCGAGAGCGGACCGAGGCCCGCGCTCGCGAGCGCGATGGCCAGCGCATGCGCCAGCTCGTCCGCGTCGAGCCCTTGAAGCCAGCCGAGGGTCGCCGCGACGCCCGCGGCCTGAGCCGGCGCGCATGCCGGCCCCGCGCAGGGCCCCAGCGTCATGCTCGCCGCCACGCGGGCGGCGATCTCGTTGCCGACGACCGTGGCGCAGATCAGGTCGGACAGAGGCCGCCCCTCCGAGGCGGCCCAGGCGGCGACCACCGGCCCCGAGGCGGGCTGACCC
>CAZKWG010000726.1:0-4180 GCA_964556105.1 uncultured Enterobacterales bacterium
CGGCGAGCTGGCGGTGGGTGGCGACGCAGAAGGCCTCGACGAAGAGGTGGGTGCGGCCCAGGTGCGCGTAGAGCTCGTGGTAGTTGATGTCGGCGATCTGCACGACGGCCTTGGCCATCTCCCAGCCCCAGCTCCGCCCGGCCCGCGAGGGCGTGAACAGCGGGTGCTTCGCCGGGTCCTGGCCGCACTGGATGGCGACCGGCGCCAGCGAGCCGCCGCCGTCCGGCCGGTAGAACAGCGCGATGGGCGACCAGGTGTACTTCTGCAGGCCCTGGTAGGAGCCTGGGATGATGTCGGTGAGCGAGACATAGTCCAGGAGGAAGACCCGCTTCGCCGCGAGCGCCCTGGCCAGATCGTCGCCGCCGGTGACCTCTGCGTACGTCTCGGCCGAGAGCGGGAAGTTCGCCGGGAGCGCGGAGATGCTGGTGATCAGCATGGGGTTCTCGCCCGCGACGCGCAGCTCGGCGAAGGTGCTGTCCTCCATGAAGGTGTGCGCGATCGCCGGCAGCGGGATCGTCTGAAAGAGCGCCTCATAGCTGGCCAGCGTCTCGTGGAGCTGCAGCCCGCTGGCCTCCGCCCGCCGACGCAGGATCTCGTGAATCTCCTTGACCCGCCCCCGGCGCCGCTCGTGCAGCGCCACGCCGGCCGCCTCCTCGAGCACGCTGGCGTCCCGCCTCTCGCCGTGGACCCGCTCCAGCGTGGCGATCTCCTCCTTCAGCCCGTCGAGCTCGGCCAGCGCCGCGGCGTCCCCCACGGACTCGGCGCCCCCGCGCTGCGCGCGCCGGATGGCCAGCGCGTTCTCGACGATCTTCAGCCCGACCTTCGCCACGTCGAGCAGCCAGGGCAGCGAGGGCTCGTCCGAGAGCGGCACCTTGACCGCCAGCGGGACGCCCGGCAGGGTCGGGACCGCCGTGGTCCAGGCCCAGGTCTCGCGCGCGTCCTCGAGCTGGCGGCTCCGCTCGCGCTGCTGGTGGGGCGAGGCCTGCTGGGGGAGGGTGGGGTCCTTGCGGGGAGAGAAAAAGGACATGAACATCTCCTGTGACGAGGGCGTGGCCTCATCAGAGCATGGCCTCGACAGCCGCACAAGCGCCCGGAGCGGGTTATAGGACTCCACGATGGACCTCAGCACGCCGCTGCCCGAGCGCGTCATCCTCTTCGACGGGGTGTGCGGGCTCTGTGACCAGCTCGTGCAGTGGGTGCTGGACCACGACGCCCAGGGGCGCTTTCATTTTGCGCCGCTTCAGGGGGAGACCGCCGCCGCGCTGCGCGCGCGCCACCCGGTCATCCCGGAAGACCTGGACACCATGGTCGTCGTCGTGAGCGGCCCCGCGGGTGAGCGCGTCTACCTGCGCAGCGCCGCGGCCTTCCAGGTGGCGGCCACCCTCGGCGGCTGGCTGCGCCCCGTCTCCTGGCTCGGGGTGCTCCCCCGCTTCCTCACGGATCTCGGCTACCGGATCGTCGCCGCGCTGCGCTACCGCCTGTTCGGGAAGCTGGACGCCTGCCGCCTCCCCAGCCCGTCTGAGCGCGCGCGCTTCCTACCCTGAACATATTTGCGGTAGTCTCCGCGGGTGCAGCCCGCGTTCAGGATCCCCGCCCCCGGCGAGCCCCCCGGCCCCTCCTCCGGGGGAGGCGCGGCGGAGTTCTGGCGGCACCGACGCCTGTTGTGGGCCTTCGTCCTCACGGATCTCCGGAACCGCTACGTCGGCTCCAGCATCGGCTTCTTCTGGACCGTCGTCACGCCGCTGATGGAGCTCGTCACCTACACCTTCGTCTTCCACGGGCTGATCGGCGTGAGCTTCCACCCCGAGGGCGGCTGGGGGCACTACGCGCTCTTCCTGTTCTCCGGCATGGTCACCTGGCTCGGCGTCTCCGACGCCATCGTGCGCTCGACGCCGTCGATCAAAGAGAACGCCCACCTGATCAAGAAGGTGAACTTCCCGAGCATCGTCCTGCCCGCGCACATGGTGGCCAGCGCCCTGCTCAATCAGCTGCTGCGCCTCCTGGTGCTGGTGATCGCCGTGGCGCTCATCGGGCCGGGGCTGTCCTGGACCCTGCTCCTGCTGCCCGTCTTTCTGCTGATTCAGCACGTCTTCACGCTGGGGCTCGGGCTGTTCCTGTCTACGATGAACGTCTATTTCCGAGACACGGCCCACTGGGTGAACGCCGGCCTGATGCTCTGGATGTTCATCACGCCCATCTTCTACCCGGCGGCGGTCTACCCGAAGAAGTTCATCCTCCTGCTGCAGCTCAACCCGCTGGCGCACCTCGTCGGCGTGTTCCAGGAGCTGGTGATGAACCAGCGCCTGCCGCATCCGAACTCGGTGGCCGTGCTCTCGGTCATCGCCCTGTTCTCGCTCCTGGCTGGATACTCGATCTTCAGCTACCACCGAGAGAAATTCGCAGACCTGGTCTGAACGGACCTGGGGTCTGATAGGCTGTGTTCGTGGTCGGAATCCTGGAAAAGCTCTCCCTGCTCGTGCGCGCGCGCTACCCGCTCGTGCACCTGCTCACGCACGAGGAGGAGCGCACCGAGCGCGCGCTGGAGCGGCTCGCCGGTCGCGAGGGCATGGCGCTCTACCGCTGGCGCGCCACGAGCGGGCTCTCCTCGCCGCTCGGGCCGGTGCCGAACAGCGAGAGCTTCGGCGAGATGCTCGCCGCGATCGGTCGGGTCGCCGAGTCTGCCTTGTTCCTGGTCTTCGACCCGCACCCCTGGCTGGGCGATCCAACCTGCGTGCGTCGCCTGCGCGACCTGGTGCAGAGCCTCGGCGGCAAGGCCCAGGCCATCGCCTTCGTGGGGCCCGAGCTGCGCGTGCCGATGGAGCTCGAGAAGGAGCTGACCGTCCTCGACATGCCGCTGCCCAACCGCGAGGAGGTCGGCCGGCTGCTGTCCATCCTGCTGCGCAGCCAGAAGCTGGAGCTGGACGCGGACCTCTTCGAGCGCTTCATCAAGGGCTCGCTCGGCCTCACCGAGCGCGAGATCAAGCGCCTCTACGCGCGCATCCTCCTGGCCGGCGGCAGCTTCCACGAGCGCGATCTGCCCAGTCTGGCAGAGGAGAAGCGCCAGGTCATCCGCAAGAGCCGCTACCTGGAATTCTGGGAGTCCGCCGGGCGCATCGACGAGGTCGGCGGCATGGACAACCTCAAGAGCTGGTTGAAGCAGCGCGAGGCGGGCTTCACCGAGCGCGCCCACGCGTTCGGCCTGCCCGAGCCGCGCGGGCTCTTCCTGCTCGGGGTCCAGGGCTGCGGCAAGTCGCTGATGGCCAAGGCCGTGGCCGATCTCTGGCGCTTCCCGCTGCTGCGCCTGGACGTCGCCGCCGTCTTCCAGACCGGTCGCCAGCAGGAGGGGCTGCGCGACACCGTGCGCATCGCCGAGAGCCTCGCCCCCGTCGTGCTGTGGATCGATGAGCTGGAGAAGGGCTTCCTCAACGCCGGCGCCAGCGGCGGCGAGGCGCTGGGCTTCTTCCTGACCTGGATGCAGGAGAAGCAGAGCCCCGTCTTCGTCGTCGCTACCGCCAACGAGGTGCGGGCCCTGCCGCCGGAGCTGCTGCGAAAAGGACGCTTTGACGAGATCTTCTTCGTGGACCTTCCCAATATTCACGAGCGCCTGGCCGTCCTGGAGATCCACCTGCGGCGGCGCCACCGCGACCCTGCCCTCTTCGACCTCACCCCGGTGGCCGAGGAGACGGAGAAGTTCAGCGGCGCGGAGCTGGAGCAGGTGGTCATCGGCGCCCTCTTCATCGCCTTCGACCAGGATCGTGAGGTCACGGGCGAGGACCTGCTGGACGTCGCCCGCGAGATGATCCCCCTGGCCATCACCATGGATGACCGCCTGAAGGAGCTGCGCGAGTGGGCCCGCCCCCGCGCCCGCCCCGCCAGCCTGGATCGCCGCCGGATCGACTTCTTCGACGAGGTCGACTAAAGGATCGCCCGTACACAGGAGGTCCTCACGATGCGAGCAGCGGTGATCGGCGGTGGATCCTGGGGCACGGCGCTGGCCATTCAGCTCTGCCGCGCCGAGCACCGCGTGCGCCTGTGGGATCGCGACGTCGCGCGCGCCGCCGAGATGCAGGCCACCCGCGAGAACCGCCGCTACCTGCCCGGTGAGCCGCTGCCGGAGAACCTCGAGGTCCGCAGCGACCTCTCGGGCACCCTGGACGGCGCCGAGCTGGTCCTCTCCGTC
>CAZKWG010000727.1:0-4178 GCA_964556105.1 uncultured Enterobacterales bacterium
GCTGTATCACGGGTCCGCGGCTGGCCTGGCGGATCCTCCTGACGACCCGGTCGAGCTGTACGACGCTGAGGTCGATGACGGGTGCGGTGACGAAGATGAGATCTCCTACCGCGCGGTGTCGGTGGCCGCCGGCCGCGCGGGCGATCTGAACGGAGACGGGCTCGCGGATCTGGCCTTCGGCTTCACCGCGTCGGGGTGTTACGACTTTTACCTTGGCCTTGCGACCGTTTACCATGGGACCACCACGGGGCTGCCGGACAGCGCGGACGCCACGTTGGACCCTGGAGACGGCCTGGACGGCGCGAAGGTCCAAGCGGCCGGCGACGTGAACGCGGACGGGTATGGGGACCTTCTGGTGACGTCCACCTACAATGTTGTCGCGGAAGATCGCGACGTGGAACTGTACCTGGGATCGAGCTCAGGCGTGTCCACGTCGGACCGCGTGGTGCTGGAGCTCGACATCGACGAAGAGAGCGGCGACGCTTATCCCGCCGCCATCGGAGACTACGACCTGGACGGCGACGACGACGTGGCGGTGGGGGGACGGTACAACGCAGGCGCTGGCGGCTATCAGCTCAGCATCTACGAAGGATCGCCGAGCGGCGTCGAGTCGCGGCCGGGCTCAGGGTGGTGGCCCGCGTCTGAGACCACGCCTTACGTCGGGTACACGTCCCAGAAGATCACGGCGACGGCGGGCGGCGGGGACATCAACGGAGACGGCTACGTCGATCTTCTGTTGGGCAGCTACAGCGCCAGTCATGTGGGTCACATCGACGCCTACTATGGGTATGTAGACACGGACGGCGACGGCGTGCTCGATCTGAGCGACTGCGACCCGGATGACGCCGCGACCGTCACCTCGCCGACCTCCTGGTACGCGGACGGTGACGGTGACGGCTACGGCGACGCCGCGCGCGTGGAGAGCGCCTGCGAGGCGCCAGCGGGAGCGGTCGCCGACGCCACCGACTGCGACGACGGTCGCGCGGACGTGAGCCCAGCGGGCGTCGAGGTCTGCGACGGGGCGGACCAGGACTGTGACGGGGCGGTGGACGAAGACGACGCCATCGACGCGGCCACCTGGTACGCAGACGCGGACGGCGATGGCTTTGGTGTCGCCGATCGGATGCTCACCGCCTGCGCGGCCCCGGAGGGGTACACCGGAGACTCCAGCGACTGCGATGACGCCGACGCCGACGTTCACCCCGGCGCCGAGGAGCGCTGCGACGGGGCGGACCAGGACTGTGACGGGGAGTTGGATGAAGACGCCATCGACGCGGCCACCTGGTACGCGGACGCGGACGGCGACCACTACGGGGACGCGGAGGCCACCACCACGAGCTGCGAGGCGCCCGACGGAGCCGTGACCGACGCCACCGACTGCGACGACGAGGACAGCGGAGTGTTCCCTGGCGCCGCCGAGATCGAGGGCGACGGCGTCGATCAGGACTGCGACGGCGCCGACGCGCCGATGGAGGAGGACAGCGGGGAAGACAGCGGGGAGGACAGCGGCGAAGAGACCGGCGAAGAGACCGGCGAAGAGACCGGCGAAGAGACCGGCGAAGAGACCGGCGAAGACAGCGACGCCGCAGACAGCGCGCCGCCACCGCCGGACGGGACGGGGGAGACGGGTTGCGGCACCTCCGGGGCCAGAGAAGGTGAGACCGGATGCAGCGCCACGCCGGGCCGCCTCAGCCTGGCGGGCGCGCTGATCGGCCTTGCGCTGGCCCGGCGGAGATCGAGGGGACGCAGCGCGCTCCCGCGCTGACCCAGGAGGGGGCCGCGCCGAGCCACCTCAACCTTGCTCAGATCCCCGACTCCCAGGTGTCCGCGTCCGCGCGCCAGATGTAGCGGCTCGGGGCGTGCTCGCTGACGCGCACCGTCTTCTCCGAGCTGCGGCCGTCGGCGGTGACGAGCTTGAGCCGATGCTCCCCCTCGCTCAGCGCGAGATCGCGCGCGGGCGTGCTCCCGACCTTCTTCCCGTCCACCCACAGCTCCGCGCCGAGCGGGACGGAGCTGATGGTGAGCGGCCAGCTCGGGGTCGCGCTGGCGGTGGGAGCGGTCTCCGAGGGGGCGGTCGTCGTCTTCGCCCGTGCCGTCGTCGCGGTCGCGGGGGCGCTGGTCGGCTTCTGCGCGGCGGGCGTGGTGCTCGGGCTGCCCTCGGTCCCCGCGAGCGCGGTCGAGCCGCGGCGCCGGGTCTCGTTGACCACCGCCGCGGGCGCGCTCCCCGACGCGACCGTGGCTGTGGCTGTGGCCGTTGCCGGGACGGCGTCGTCTCCTTGGAGGGCGAGCCAGATCCCGGCCCCCACCAGCGCGAGCCCGACCAGCAGCCCGCCCAGCGTGGCGCCGATGATCAGGCCGACGGGGCGGCGGGCCGGCGCCGGCTTCGCCACCTGCGGCGCGAAGGTCGGGGAGGTCGAGGGGACCACCGAGGTCAACGTCATCGTCACGTCGCCCGGCAGGATGATCGAGGTCTGGCCGTAGCGGCGTCGGCGCTCCTCGACGAAGTTCGGCACCAGCCGGCGCGCGAGCACCGCGAGGCCCTCCCCCGGGGCGCCGTCGGCCAGGACCAGGCAGCGCTCCTCCACCTCGTGGGCCGTGGGGCGCGCGCTCGCCTCCCAGGCCAGCATCCTGCGCACCAGCGTCTGCAGCTCGCCGCGCCAGGCGCTGGGCCAGTCCGAGACGTCGAGCAGCGCCACGAGCTCGGAGACGCGCGCGTTGTAGCGCTCGGCGGAGAGCGGGATGCGCTCCACCACCTGCCCCGTGAGCAGCCGCAGCAGGGTGAGCCCGAGCGCGTAGATGTCCACCGCCGAGGTGACGCTGCCCATCATCCACTGCTCGGGGGCGATGAAGGCGAGGGTGCCCATGGCATGCGCGTCGCGGGTCTCGGCGTCGCGGTCCAGATCGGCGCGGGCCACGCCGAAGTCCAGCACCTTGACCGCGCCGTGCACGCTGACCAGCACGTTCGCCGGCTTCACGTCCCGGTGGATCGCGCAGAGCGGGCGCCCCGTGACCGGGCTCTCCGTGGTGAAGGCCGCGTCCAGCGCGCTGGCGACCCCGGCGATCACCTGCAGCGCCGCGCGGGCGGGCATCGGGCCGCCGCGCTTCACCCAGGTCTCGGCGTCTACCCCGTCGATGTACTCCATGATGACGGCGGGGCGGCCCTCGACCTCGATGAGGTCATAGACCTTGACGATGTGGTCGTGGTTGAGCTGCGCCAGCAGGCGCGCCTCGTCGCGTTGGCGCGCGGAGACCTCGGGCTCGTCCGGGTTCCCGGAGTGGAGGATCTTGACCGCCACACGCTGCATCAACCCCTGCCCACCACGGAGGTCGGCGAGGTAGACGGTCCCGAAGCCGCCTCTACCGAGCGGTTCGCGGAACTTCAGGTGTCGCGAAGGCCCCTGTCCTTCCAAGGATCCTCCCGCGCGCAGCATAGCCTAGTCCACGCGCTCCGGCCCATCGGCCGACATCAACCTAACCAGATCGGGCGCAGGATGCTCTTTCTTCCAGCGCAATGCCTCCGCGCGCCACGCGGCGCCGTCGTCGAGCCCCTTGGGCGCGGGCGCGCTCGTGTCCAGCCACCACACCAGCGCGCAGCCCAGATCGATGGGGCGACCCAGGTGTCTGCCCAGGCCCGACTGGTAGCGCAGCAGCTCGGCGTTGGTCAGCACGGTGTCCGGCTCGGCGTCCACGGCGATGGCCGAGACCCCGTCGGCGCGCAGGGCCCGCACCGCCGCCGCGCCGGGGTCCTCGGGGCTGCGGCCGCGCTCGAAGCGCTCCAGGTGCTGCATCATCGGGCTGGCCTGGGTCCAGGCGCGCCAGCTCTCCGGGGGGCGCGCGCTGGGCGGCAGCAGCAGCGGGTTGACCAGCGGGCGGCCATGAAAGCGACGATGTACGCCCGGTCTCGACGCGTCGAGCGCCTCGCGGGCCAGAGGGAGCTCCAGCACCGCGCCGGTCGCCCCGGACAGCGCCTCCCAGCAGGTGGCGAAGCGCAGGGAGGTGGTCTGGACGGGCAGGTTTCCGCTGAGCAGCAGGCTCTCCAGGACCACCAGCGCGGCGATCAGGCGCGGGCGCGGCGCGGCGGCGGCCAGCGCGACCAGCCCTAAGGGGACGATCACCCCCCAGCGCTCCGGCCAGGTCAGGCGGGCCAGCGCGGGGTGGAGGGCGCCGAGCCAACGAAA
>CAZKWG010000728.1:0-4176 GCA_964556105.1 uncultured Enterobacterales bacterium
CCGGTTCGCAGCCGCTGCCCGGAGGTGCCGCCCGAGCTGGCCGCCATCGCCGATCGCGCCACCGCCGAGAGCCCCGCCGCCCGCTACCCCAACGCCGTGGCGCTCGCCGCGGACGTCGAGGCCTGGTTCGAGGGCCGGCGCGTGGCGGCCCACTCGTACACGCTGCGAGAGGAACTAGCCCGATTCGTTTCCAAGTGGCGTGTGCCGCTCGCGGTCGGCGCAGTGATGGGGATCGCCCTGATCCTCGCGCTGGTCGCGGGCTGGCAGCGCACGCGGGCGGAACGAAACCGCGCGCTCGCCGCCGAGTCCACGGCGATCGAGGCGCGCGAGGCCTCGGACGCCTCGCTGATGCTGGCGCTGGTGGCCCAGGCTCAGGTGGCGGCCGAGGCCGACCTGCGCTCAGAGGCGGAGATCCTCGCGGTGAACGCCCTCGAGATCGCGCCCTCGCCCGAGGCCCGCGGCGTCCTGGCCCGCTACGGGCTCGAGCCACGACCGCGCCTGATTCGCACCGCGTCGCTCCCGACCTGCAACGAGGTCACCCTCTCCCCAAGCGGCGATCAGGCCCTGTGCATTCAAGACGAGCAGGTGCTGGTGCTGAGCGTGGAGCCTGGCGGGGCCGCGACGAGGACCATCGCGACGCAGGCCAGGTACGCCGCGTTCGTCGGCGAGGACAGGGTGGTGACCGCCGGCAGCGACGCCAGAATGATGGTGCACGACCTCCAGACAGAGCGAAACTGGCCGCTCGGATCATTGCCCGTCGAGAGCCGCCTGCAGAACAGCCTGACCCCGGACACCCTGTACATCGAGGGCCGTGGCCGCGTCTACAAGGTCGCCATGGACGGCACCCGGACGATCGAGGAGGCGAAGTGCCCCCCAGGCCGTCATGTGCTGGTCAACACCCTCCGCGTCGACGGCGTCGCCGCCCTGGTCTGCGCGGATCGTTCGGTCGTCCTGCACGAGCCCGGCCAGCCCCCGAAGACCATCGGCGTGGTGGACCCGACCCTGGGCGAGCCCAACATGATCGCCACCGATGCTGTGGACGCGCACCGCGTGGTGGTCGGGACCGAGCGCGGCGAGGTGGTCGTCCTCGAGGAGGGCCGCGGGGAGACCTGGCGCCACATGGGCCGCTCCTCTCCCGTCATGGTGCTGGCGCTGCGCGGGCGGTTCCTGGCGATCCGCAACGCCGACGGCGAGCTCAGCGCCTGGGATCTCGCGGAGCGCGCGCTCATCACCCGCCTGCCGGCCGGCCAGACGGAGATCTTCTGGCGCGATGAGGGCGCGACCCTGCGGATGATCGGCAGGAGCGTGGAGGACTGGGCCATCCCCGAGCTGGGCCAGCGGCAACGGGTGGAGATGGGCGCTGGCGTCAGCGCGCTCGATGTCTCGCCGACCGGCGACCGCCTCTCGGTGTCGTTGGGCAACGGCGACGTCCGCGTCCTCGACGCCAAGAGCGGAAGGGAGCTGCTGCGGGTCCCGCTCGGCGCCGGCGTCGCGAAGACCGCCAGCTTCTCCCCCGACGGGAGCCAGCTGCTGCTCGGCCGATCCGGCCTGCTGGAGGCGCAGGTGATTTCGTCGGACGGCACTCTCCTGCAGACGTGGGACACGGGCAGCGTTCGGCGCGCCAACTGGCTCCGTGACGGCACGAAGATCATCATCCCCTACCTGCCTGGCCTCCTGGTCCAGCGGCCCCAGGATCCAACGCAGATCGCGATCGCCCTCCCCAAGGACGAGCGCCTCGGTGATCTGGCCGTGTGGCCCGACGGCTCCGGGGCCACCCTCATCGATCAGCGCGATCGTCTCTACCGCCTCACCGTCAGCGAAGCCGGGCCGCTGCTGACGCCGCTCGAGCGCACCGCCGAAGCGCGCGGGATCGCCGGCTCACGCGAGGTGATCTGGGTCGCGCACTCGAGCTGGGTGGGGCGATACGACGCGAGCGGCCGCCTGCAAGCGAAGAGCAGCCTGCTCCACCAGAGCGTCACCAGCGTCGCGTCCAGCGCCGACCAGCGTCTGGTCGCGCTGGGCCACTTCAACGGGGACGTCAGCGTCCTCTCCGGCGATACGCTGACGATGATCGCCAGGTTGCGTGGCCACGACGAGCGCATCTCGGCCCTGGCCTTCCACCCCGAGGGGCGGTGGCTGCCCTCGGGGAGCTGGGATCAGAGCGTCCGCTACTGGGACCTCAGCGTGCTGAACGTGGACCCCACCGGCCTGGCGCGGCGCCTGGAGGAGGGCTGGGGCCGCGGGCTCGACGACGCGCTGCGGCGTTGACAGGGCGGGCGGCGCGCAGGCTCAGGGGATATCGGCGAAAGGCAGGACGTAGACGGAGCCCGAGGTGGTGCCCGAGGTGTGGTCCTCGGTGCTGGCGCCCAACAGGAGCGCGCCCAGGCCGTCGCCGTCCACGTTGCTCGCTACGCCCACCCCCTCTCCCAGCATGTCGCTGCTGTCCTCGCCGATGAAGCTCGCGTCCGCGCTCGAGGTCGAGGCGCTGGCGGTGATCGGCCCGAAGAAGAGCCAGGCCACCCCGGCCTGCGTGCCGCCGTCCGCCTCGCGCGGGGCGCCGACCAGCAGATCGTCGTAGCCGTCGTTGTTGACGTCGGCGCAGGCCAGCTCGTCGCCGAAGTAGCCGCCGTTCTCCGCGCCGCTCAGGGTCACGTCCGAGCCGGACAGGCTCCCGCCCGTGCCCAGCGGGCCGTAGTTGAGGTAGACGGCGCCCTCGTCGGAGGTCGTGACGTTGCGCCGGCTGGCCCCCACCACCGCGTCGGCGTAGCCGTCGAGGTCTGCGTCCATGAAGCAGACCGCGCTCCCCGCATAATCGCCCGAGCTCGCGCCGCTGAACGTGCTGTCCGCCGTAGAGAGCGACGCCGTGCCGCTGATCGGCCCGTTGATGGCATAGGCCGCCCCGTTGTCCGAGGCTCCCTGCTGGAACACGCCGACGAGGATGTCGCCATACCCGTCGCCGTCCACGTCGCCTTCGCCCGCGAGAGCCTGACCGGCGGCGTCGCTGGAGCTGACCCCCGTGAGCACGGCGGTCGCGGAGGTGGTGATCGCGTCGTCCTCGTAGAGAGGGCCGCTCATCAGATAGATGATGCCATTGACGTACGACGTGCCGCTCGTCGCGCCAGAGGCGCCGATGAGCAGCTCACCCGCACCATCTCCGTTCACGTCTCCCGCCGGCTTCACGTCCGATCCGGCGTACGCGTAGGTTGTGAGTGACTCGGCGCTCAGCAGGATGTCCGCCGTCGAGAGGCTGGCGTCGGCGGTAACGGGCCCCAGCAGCACGTAGGCCATGCCCTCGGCGCCGCTGCCCGCGAGGGAGGCGCCGATCACCAGATCGTCATAGCCGTCCCCGTCCTGATCGCCGAGACCCGCCAGAGAGACGCCCGCCCAGTCGTTCGAGGACTCGCCCGTCAGCTCGACCACCGCCGAGGCGCTGAGCTGACCGGCGGCCGTGATGGGACCGAAGACGAGATAGGCTGACCCCGCGTTGCTGCCGCCGCCATCGTTCTGGTACGCGCCGACAGCCACGTCCCCGAAGCCGTCGCCGTCCATGTCTCCCGCGCCGTCCACCGCGTAGCCCGCGTAGTCGCCGCTGGCCTCCCCACGCCACTTGTAGCCGACGCTGCCCATGTCGTGCGTGCCGTCGTAGGCGCATGCGGCGTCGTAGTCGTCGCAATCTTCATCGATGTCATTGTCGCAAATCTCCGCGGCGTCCGGCGAGATGTCGGCGTCCGCGTCATCGCAGTCTCCGCAGCTGTTGTAGCCGTCGCCGTCGCGATCGGCGGCGCCGAGCCCCTCGTCGGCGCTCCCGTCGCAGTCATCGTCGCTCCCGTTGCAGGCCTCCGAGGCCCCAGGGTAGACCGAGGCGCTGAGGTCGTCGCAGTCCGTGCTCACCGCGGACCAGCCGCTCCCCGCCCCGCAGCGATCGGCGGTGACGCCGCGCCCGCCGTAGCCATCGCCGTCATGGTCCCGGTAGAAGGGGCTCCCGTCGGCGGGGTCATTGTCTACCTCGCCGTCGCAGTCGTTGTCCACGTCATCGCAGTACTCGGTGGCGCCTGTATAGGTCGTGGAGTCGCCGTCATCGCAGTCGTCGCAGGCGAACTCGCCGTCCGCGTCCGCGTCCACGGTGTCGTCGATCTCCCCGTTGCAGTCCTCGTCCTCGCCGTCGCAGCTCTCGGT
>CAZKWG010000729.1:0-4159 GCA_964556105.1 uncultured Enterobacterales bacterium
TCAACCTCCACCGCGCCAGCCCCGGCCAGGGCGCGACACCCTGACTCTATAATTGGCGTCGCGCCACGCGGGTGTGATCCCCAGCACGCTAGGCGAAGGCGCCTCACCAAGACCGATGTAGATACTAGTGATCGCAGCGATGTCGCTGCCCATCCAGGTCTGCGGCTCCGCTCGGAGCGCCGCCATGTCCTCGCGCCGTCGTCCAGGCCCACGTCGCCCCACCGCGGGCGCCTCGGCAGGCCTTGGGGGCGTGGCCAAGGGAGCGGGCGCATCCGGAGAGCGGAGCGCCGTAGCCGCCCGGTGCGCCCGCACGCCGGGGTAGCGCCTTGCCCTGGTTGCGGCGGGCCGGCGCTCATCCGAGTCGAGGTCGAGCGGGTCGTCGGCGCCTGCACCTGCTGCTGGTGGGCCGAGGTGCTGGGCCCATGAGGGAAGGGGGTGCGTGTGTTCCCCCGGGGGAATGAGAGCCGCGGGGGCACCAACGGGCAAAGGGGTACGGTGGGCCCATGGTCTGGCCTCCGCGTGGTTGCGCATCGTCCAAGGCCCAGACGCCCCTTCGCCGTGCGCCGCCGTGGCGCCCAGGTCGCGCCAAGGGCGCTCCCCACCCCCGAGGCCGACCGCGAGCCAGCCTCCGGGGTCCAGCACGGCGTGGTACTTGCCGTGCGGCCGCATGCCGGGGTCGCGCCCTGTCCCGACTGCGGTGGGTCGGCGCTCGTCCGCGTCGAGGCCAGCCGGGTCATCGGCGCCTGCACCTGCTGCTGGTGAGTCAGGACCTCGACGTCCCCGCGCGGGCGGATCAGGGTAAGTCGCTCGTATTCCAAGTACAAAACCGCAAATTCTCGCTATGCCCTTGTTTCCACACCCACGATCAGGGCCCTAAGCTCCTTCGCTTCGCCGTCATTCTGCCCGGAGACGCGCATCACCATTTCCAGCGCGCTTCGGAGAGCCTGAAGGGCCTCGGCGAGCCAGCCCAGGCGATGAGAGGACAGACCGATGGCCTTGAGTGTCATCACAGTCTCTCGGTGGTCCCCCAGTGCGGAGCGCTGAAGGCCTACTGCTTCTGAGAAGTGAGTCAGCGCCTCCAGGTGCCGATGCAGCTGGACGAGGGCCTCTCCCACCTGATAGTGCGCCATCCCAACATCAGCAGCATTGTACCGTTGCTTCTTCTTCATCGCGAGCACGAGCTCGAAGAGGAAGTACGCATCCTCAGCGTGTCCAGTCCCTAAGAGGATGTTTGCGGCAACTGCAAGCGACTCTATGGCGTTATAGCGGTGTGTTTCAGGGAGACGCATGTGCAATTCCATCGCCCTGATACAGGCACGCCAGGCCTCGTCGACCGCCCCTTGCAGGAGGTGCACCTGCGCGACTCCGAGGAGGGCCTTGATCCTGTTCTCCTCGTCGCAGCCCATGTCCTGCTCTCGCAGCGAAAGAACACGGTAGTAATCCTCCTTCCCGCCTTCGAGGTCGCCGAGCGCCGTCCTTGCACCGGCTCGGGTGTATAGGAGGGCTGCACGCCAGCCAGAGGGCTCGCAGGAATCAGCGAATCGTTCAACTACCTCCGCGCATGCGCTCATGTACGCAGATGCGCTGTAGAACTGCGCAAGCCGAAGGACTATGCGGAAATGGTTCTCGGAATCTAGCTTTTTCAGCCTTGCCACTGCCTGACGGAGGTGGGGGGCCAGCGAGCCCAGCGTCACCAGATCATGCGTGCTCGGCGATGCGCCTGTGACCACCTCGGCAAAGGCGGCGAGGACTGCGGACATTGTGCCTTCCGGTTCGCGCTCCCGTGCGTAGGCCACGACGATCCGGTGCAGCCTCGGCCACCCCCGCTCATCGACCTGCACGAGCCCTAGGTCTACGAGCCGCTCCAGCGCAGCGAGCGCCACGTCGTCTTCGACGGGCGCTCCAGCCAGCCGTGCCCCTGCGTCAAAAAATGTCTCACTCGGGATCTCGACCGGCGCGAACCACCCCCCGACCCACAGCAGCCGTCGCGCGTGAGCATCCACCGGGTCGGCCTCATCGAGCAGTTCCACGCTCGCATCGAAGAGCCGCTCGACGCTCGGCAGCGTTCCGAGTACGTCCTTCGCGCGTCGAGTCTCTGGGAGCCCGAGGGGTCCCTTCTCCTGGACCAGCGCCAGCAGCGCCGAGGGGGTGCGCTGCCTAGTCTCGAGCAGGCGACACGCGACCGCGACCGCCAGCGTCAGGCACCCGAGGTCCCGGCAGAGCTGTCGCGCGGCCTCACCCTCGGGCTCCGAGACCTGGAGTTCGCCGAGCATCAGCCGGAGCGCGTCGTCCTCGGGCAGGACCTCGACAACCAGGCGCCGCACCCCGTGCAGGTCCGTCCGCCGCGTCGTGAGGATCACCCGTGCCGCTCCGGTCTGCGGCAACAGCTTGGGGTAGCTGTCGGGCTCACTCACGTTGTCGAGGATGAGCAGGTGAGGCCCGTTGCGCTCCAGGCGGGCGAGCACTGCGCGCGCCTTGTCCGGCGTCGGGATGTCTGCGGGCAGCCCGAGCGACAGCGGGTCGTCGGCAAGCGCCGCGATGCCGCCAGTGATGGCCGTACCCTCTGCGTCTACCCAGCAGACATGCTCATATTCGCCGAGGTGCCGGTAGCCGTACTCCGTGGCGAGCGTGCTTTTGCCGACCCCACCCAGGCCGGTGAGGCCACTCGGGGGCGTTGGCCCTTGGTCGAGCGCGACCGCGGCACCGGAGGTCAGCAGGCGGTGGAGCTCGGCGAGCTCGGTCTCGCGGCCGACGAAGTCGTGGCGGCGTGGGGGGAGGTTGGACTTGCGGGGCTCGGGGCGGGGCGTTGGAGCGTGAATGTTGAAGGTATGCTTGCCACCCTTGGTGACGATCTGCACGCCCACGGACGCATAGTTCACCACATCCGGACTCGTCCCTTCCTTATCCCTCGGGTTAGCCATTGCCCTTCCCCAGGTTGAAGACGTGTGTGCCGCCCTGGATGTTGAACTGCTGGCCGACCGGGCCGTGGTTGTGCACGACCTGCAAACCAGCGGCCGGGTATGCCGACGGAGTGGGGCTCATCGAAACCGCCTGCTGCGACAGCTGCGGAGCACCGCCAGCATGGGAAGGCTGCACCGGCTGCTCAGGCCGCCTCGGAGGATCAGCGAGAGCGGATCGTAGCTGGGCAGCTGTCATGCCCAGCACAAACTCGTATCTTTGCTTGGCCTGCTCAACGGTTGCGATCTCCTCTGCGCTCGGAGGTGGTCGGCGCAAGGGACGATCTGGCTTGCGAGGATTCCTCGGTGGAACGGGGAGAGGGTCAGGGTCAATCACCCGGAGTTGCTCAGAGTGGTCTTCCAACAGACCTGCGGCGAATTCCGCATCCACCATCGCGCTCTCGCCGACACGGAGCGCCAGGCTGCTCATTGTTCCAACCGGGTATGCAGTCCGATAGACCCAGGGGTGATCCGGATCCGCGAATGGACTCTTCACTGCTTCGAGGCGTACGAGGCGAGCTCGCCGTTGCAGCTCCTTCAACTGGTCATCCAGCTCCAACAACTTCAACCGATCTGCCGCTGATCCGGGAAGGGCAGACGTCTCCGGCACAAGCTGGACGGGATTTGCCGCTGGGCGCGGCGTCATCGACGTCGTAGGCGACGGCAACGCCACCCCCCAGACTGCCGCCACATCCCAGATTCGCGCCGCCTTCTTCGGCCGCTCCTCAACCAGCGCCTCGAAGAACCCTACGTCGATCTCTCCCCGCCGGCTCAGCGCAAGGACCGCCTCGGATAACAGCAGGTCAGTGGTGGCCACCTTCCCAACGAGCGCCGCCTCCAGCTTCTCGCCCCCATCGAGCCGGCGGATGAAGTGCCGGAACTCGTCGGCGTCGAAAAGCTCGCTGAGTAGCTCCTCGACGGCCCGAAGCTGGGCGCTCGTCGCTGCGCTCATGACCCGTCCTTCCTGAAGTTGAAGGTGTGTGATCCACCTTGGAAGTTGAACTGGCACTTGACCTCGCCTTCGTTGACGATGACCTGCGTGCCGGCTGGGGGATCCGCAGGCAGCCCTGCTGACACCACCGGCTGCTGCGGCAGCGCAGGCCCCCTGCTCGCAGGCGGCAACGCCCGGACCCTCCCCAGCGGTGGGGGCATCACCGCGGGCTGCCCCGTCAGGTGCCGGTACAGCGCGTCGTACCCGGCCG
>CAZKWG010000730.1:0-4137 GCA_964556105.1 uncultured Enterobacterales bacterium
CGCGCGCCTGCTCCGCCTGGAAGAAGGCCAGGGTCTCCGCCCAGTGTCGGGCCTGGCTCTCTCGGGGCGCCACAAGCCGCTCCAGATCCTGGCCGTAGCGGACGCGGGCGAAGAGCACCTGGTCCGTGGTCGCGCCGCTCGGCGGGGACTGGAAGAAGCTGGCGTAGACTGCGGTGGCCTCGCTCCACTGGGCGTTGTCGTCGAGGACGCGCGCCAGGGCCAGCCGGGCCTCGGGGGCGCGCGGGTCCGCGGGGAAGCTCGCGACGAAACGTTCATAGTTGGCCACCGACGCGCGCCAGTCGCCCATCACCTTTCGGAAGAGGGCAGCGGACCAGATCGCCTCGCGGCTCGCCGGGTGGCCGGGATCGCGCCGGTAGAGCTGCTCGTAGAGAGCCGCGGCGCGGGGGAAGTCCGCGAGCCCCTCGACCTCATAGGCGAGCTGCGCCAGGTTCTCGGTGTAGAAGCGGGAGCCGGGGAAGCGGTCCAGCAGGGTCTCGCGCGCCGCCATCGCGGACGCCGTCTCGCGGGCCTGGGCGTAGCGGGCGGCGGCGTTGTTCAGCGCCAGGTCAGCGTTGGGCGAGGTCGGGAACTCCTGGTAGAAGGCCATGAAGGCGTCGGCGGCGCGCCTGTGTTCGCCGCCCGCGGCCACCGTCGTCTCGATCTGTTTGAGGCGCGCGTTCTCGTAGACGCGCGCCACGTCCTGCTTGAACGCGGCGCCACCCAACCCGGGCTGGTCGCGGAAGGTGCGCGCGTCCTCGACCAGGCGCTCCCAGTCGCCCACCAGCACATAGGCGTCGAGGATGAGGTTGGCCGCCTGCTCCGCCTCGGGCGCGGCGGGGTCGAGGGCGATGACCTGACGGAAGCGCACAGAGGCGTCCTGGAGCTGCTGGCGCTCGTAGAGCAGCCAGGCGACCTTGTAGGTGAGCGCCTTCGTCTTCGGTCCAGGAAAGAGCGCGAGATGCTGGTCTGCCGCGCGGATCAGCGCCTCGTCGGCGGCGGAGAGGCCGCGCTGGGGTGCGGGCTCGGCGGCCACCATCTTCTCGGCGGCGAAGATGGCGCTCTCGGCGCAGAAGACCGCGTGTCTCCCCTTCGGGTCGAGCGCCACGACCGCCATGTACTCGGCGTAGGCCAGATCGTAGCGTCGCGTGGCGTAGAGCAGCTCGGCGTAGGCGTAGCGGACCTCGTAGCCGCTCGGGCGCTCGGCGAAGTGCGCGAGGTAGAGCTGGTAGGCATGATCAGCCAGCGCGTAGCTGCGCTTCATGGCCTCGGGCGCGCTGCCCTTGCCCTGCTGATGCGCCGCGATGGCCAGCCCGCGCAGCTCGCGCTCGAGCTGCTCCATCGTCGCCTCGGCGCGCTCTGGCGTCTGCGCCGCGGCCCAGGCGCTGCCGGGCCCGTAGCGCTTCAGGCTGTCCTCCAGGGTCGCCAGCGCCAGATCGGGCCTCCCCAGCTTGCGTTGGGTCTCGGCGATGCGGGCCAGCACGCCGGGGGCGGTGGGGGCGTCGGGGGCCTCGCTCAGCAGGCGGCGCCAGGTGACGATCGCCTGCTCGAAGCGCCCGAAATCGGCCTGTTTGTCGCCCAGTCTGGCCAGCATGCTCGGCATGAGATCGGCGCGCCCTATCTGGGTCAGGACGCGCCGCGCCTCGTCGATGTCGCCGGTCTCGGCCAGGAAGCCGACGAGATCCTTGATCGCCTCCTCCTGCAGGCCGATCGTCCCGCGCGCGCTCTGATCCGGCGCTGGCGTCGAGGCGACGACGGCGGCGAGCATCGTCTCTACACGCTCCTGCTCCAGGCCCAGGTTGTGTTGGGTCCACGCCAGCTTGTACAGCGTGAACGCCTTCCAGTGGTCGCCCTTGTAGGTGAGCGCGCGCTGGTAGGCCAGGCTGGCTCTGTACACGTCGCCCGTGTCGAAGTAGCGCTCGCCGATGAGGACATAGGCCTGCTGAGCCAGCGCGCTGTCCGGCCAGGCCCGCACCAGCGCCAGCCTGCGCTGCAGCGCCTCGTCGTGGCGGCTCAGCTCGTCGAGCGCGCCGGCCAGCGCCCAGGTGGCCTCGTCGGCGCGGGCGTAGTCGGGGTGCTGCTCCAGCAGGCGCTCCAGGGTCGTGATGGCGCGACCGCACCAGCGCTCGCTCGCCGCGATCAGGGCCGGATCGACGGGGCCCTCGTCGGCGCCCAGCGCGTCCAGCCGGAGCTCCTGCGCCTCCTCGGCGTACAGCTCGCCCAGGCGGAAGAGCAGCTCTCCGTGCCGCGGGTCCTGGGGCGGCAGCGTGCGCAGCATCTGCTCCAACATCGCCATCGCCTCGCTGCGCTTCTCCCGCGCCGCCGCCCGATACGCCGCGCTCTGCGTCTCCTTCGGCGTCATCGAGAGGGCCCTGACGGGGCCGTCCGTGCCGGCCAGCGCGGGGGCCGTCTGCAGGAGCAGGAGCGTGAGGACCGAGGCGAGGCGGGCGAAGCGCATGGGGACCCCTCTACGGAAAGAACCTGTCTACACGCGTAGACGGCCGCGGGGCGAGTGGCCACAGGTATTCGCGGGCGCGGCAAGGATCGGACAGGGGGCTGGCTGGTTCGTATCGTTATAGTGACTGGGATGGATAGGGTGGGATGGGATTGGGTCGCCGATTCTTCTGAGAGGTGTCAGGTTGATCTCATTTTGTTTTCGAGGTTATTTAAATATTAATGTTAATTATTCACGTATCATATAAGATGATATTAGTAGCGATTAATTCAAAATTCACGAAAACAAAATGAGATCAACCTGACACCTTACCCGAACAAATCACCCCCTACCCCTCACCCTCATCCCGTGGCCACAGCCCCTCCCCGCAGATCCCGTCCGCCGTCCGAACCAGGCGCTGGACCCATCCCAGACGCAGCGCCAGCGTAGCAGCCACCCCAGGCTCGGGCAGCAGCGCGATCAACCGTTGGGTGGCGCGCTGGGCGTCGCTGCGATCCAGCAGCCAGAAGAGGATCACGCCGAGGTGGGCGAGGTAGCTGAGCCGGCCCAGGGCGCCCGCCGTCTCTGGGTCGGGCGCGTCGGTGGCCTCCTGTGCGGCGCGCTCGAAGAGGCCGCGGACGCGCTGACGGGAGAGGACGTTCTCCGCCGAGAACAGGCCGTCCTCGCCCGCGCCGAGGAGCGCGGGGAGCAGCGCGCCGAGCAGGGCGCGGTGAGGCGCGAGGACGGCGAGGCTCTGATCCAGCGCGGCCCTGGCGCGCAGCAGAAAGGGGCCCTCCGGCAGGGCGGCCTGCAGAGCGAGCTGGCTGGAGAGCGCGTCGTAGAGGGCCATCACGATGGCCTGTTTGCTCGGGAAGTAGCGGTAGAGCAGGCCGGGGCTGACCTCGGCCTGCGCGGCGATGTCGCGCAGCGTGGTGCCGGCGTAGCCACGCTCCGCCATGAGGGCGAGCGCGACGGCGTAGAGGTGCTCGCGGCTGGCCTGGCCGCGGGCGGTGGGGCCGGGGGGGCGCCCGCGGCGACGGGGGTTGACATTTTTAGTGATCATGTTTACTTAATATCATCGAGGTCGAGAGCCGACCAGCGCGGGCGGCGGAGAAAACGTCTCCAGTTCGCCGAAAAGTCGAGGAAGTAGCAATGAAGATCGTCATCCCAGGAGGCTCGGGCAACGTAGGTCTCCTGCTCCAGCGCTCCCTGCGCGCGGCGGGGCACGAGGTCGTGGTGCTGAGCCGACAGGAGGGCCCGCAGACGGTGGCCTGGGACGGCCGCACGCTGGGCCCCTGGGCGCGCGCCCTCGACGGGGCGGACGCCGTGATCAACCTCGCGGGGCGCACGGTGAACTGCCGGTATACCCCGGAGAACCTGGACCAGATGATGCGCTCGCGCGTGGACTCGACGGTGGTGGTGGGCCAGGCCATCGCTGCCGCCGCTCGCCCCCCGCGGGTCTGGCTGCAGATGAGCACGGCGACCATCTACGCGCACCGCTTCGACGCCCCGAACGACGAGCCCAGCGGCATCCTGGGCGGCGGCGAGCCCGACGCGCCCCGCTACTGGGACTACAGCGTCTCCATCGCCCGCGCCTGGGAGCAGGCGCTGGCCGACGCGCCGACGCCGCAGACGCGCAAGGTGGCGCTGCGGGCGGCGATGGTGATGAGCCCGGAGAAGGACGGCATCTTCGACACGCTGCTCGG
>CAZKWG010000731.1:0-4129 GCA_964556105.1 uncultured Enterobacterales bacterium
CCGGAGCCGTCTCCGGCCTCGTCCCAGCAGGCGCGCAGGGCGTCGACGAGGCTGGCGGCGTCGGGGAAGCGCCCGCCGCCCGGGCCGTCCGTGCCCCGGAAGTCGGTGTCGCAGAAGCGGCACTGGGCGAGGGCGCGATCGGCCTCCAGGCCCGTCCAGAGGTTGCAGCCCGTGAAGCGACAGAAGACGGCGGCGCGACCGGTCTGGGCTCCCTCGCCCTGGAGCGTATAGTAAAGTTCCTTGACGAAATAGGCCACGTCGGATCCTTGGGTGGACGCATCAGGAGGGCAGACGGGCAGGACGGACCCGCGCGGCGCTCTGGTGAGACAAGGGACAGCTATGGTACAAGGGAGGTCGCAGCAAGGTCAGCGCCAGGGCCGGGAGCGCCGGCGAGGTTGAGCACCGCGATGGTTCCTCGAGACGCGCCGCCGTCGGATGCGACGCTCGCTCCTCCACAGGGGGTGAGGCCGACCGCGCATGAGAGCGACGGCGAGGCCCCGCTGATCGCCATGGTCGAGGACGCGACCCTCGACCTGCGGCCCGAGCTCCCCTCCAACATGGACGCGCCCTCGGCGCCGGGCATCCCGAAGGCGCCCGTGCCGCGCGCGCTCGCCGACTGGACCATGTTCGAGGCCCGCCGCATGCCGGTCAAGCCGACGCCGGCGGCAGCGGCGGAGAGCGGCGAGGTACTGCCCACCCGCTACGAGGATCTGGGCGTCATCGGCCACGGCGGGATGGGCGAGGTGCACCGCGTGCGCGATCGTGAGCTGGGGCGCACCCTGGCCATGAAGTTCATCCACCCCGAGCTGCTCACGAGCCGCTCGGTGGTGGCGCGCTTCATGGAGGAGGCGCAGGTCACGGCCCAGCTCCAGCACCCGGGCGTCGTCCCCGTCTACGACCTCGGGGTGCTGCCGGATCAGCGCGCCTATTTTACGATGAAGGAGATCGTCGGGCGCACCCTGGGGGACGTCATCCACGACCTGCACGCCGGCGCGGCGGCGGGGCGCGACGAGGCGGGCGGCGGCTGGACCTTCCGGCGCCTCATCGACGCCTTCCACAAGGTCTGCGAGACCGTCTCCTACGCCCACGCGCGCGGGGTCATCCACCGCGACCTGAAGCCGACGAACATCATGGTCGGCGACTTCGGCGAGGTGATGGTCGCCGACTGGGGCCTGGCCAAGGTGGTGGGCCTGCCCGAGAGCGCGGCGACGGTGACCTTGGAGCCGGTCTCGACGGTGCGCTCCCGCGACGAGGCGCTGGCCACGCGCGCGGGCGGGATCGCCGGCACGCCCGCCTACATGCCGCCCGAGCAGGCCCGCGGCGAGTCGCATGCGGTGGGGCCCCGCTCCGACGTGTACGCGCTCGGCGCCATCCTCTACGAGATCCTCACCGGCGCGCCCCCCTATGACGGCCCGACGGCGGAGTCCGTGCTCGCCCAGGTGCTGGACGGGCCACCTCCACCGCCGCGCGCCCGCGCCCTGCGCATCCCCGACGAGCTCGCCGCGCTGTGCACCCGCGCGATGGCCCACGCCTCCGCGGATCGTTTCCCCGACGCCGGTCACCTGGCCAGCGAGCTGGCGGCCTGGCTGGACGGCGCCCGCAAGCGGGAGCAGGCCCTGCGCCTCGTCGATCAGGCCAGCGCCCTGCTCCCGGAGATGGAGCACCTGCGGCGCGTGGCTGGCTCTCTGCACCAGGAGGCCAGCCGCCTGCTCGCCCGCGTGCGCCCGCACGATCCGGTGGAGCGCAAGCGCCGCGGCTGGGCGATGCAGGACGAGGCCGACCGCCTGGAGTGGCAGGCGGCGCTCAAGGAGGTCGAGCTGACCCAGCTCCTCGGCGCGGCGCTGAACCACGCCCCGGATCTCGCGCAGGCGCACGACATGCTCGCCGCCCAGTACCGCGCGCGCCACGCCGCCGCGGAGGCCCAGCGCGACCGCCTCGCCGCCGCGCACTACCTCGCGCTGCTGCGCCGCCACGACTCCGGCCGCCACGCCACCTACCTGCGCGGGGACGGGACGCTCACCGTCTGGACGGACCCGCCCGGGGCCGAGGTCGAGCTGTGCGTGTTCGAGCGCGTGGAGCGCCGGCTGGAGGCGGTCCCCTTCCGGATGCTCGGCCGAACGCCGATTCACGAGGTGTCGCTGCCCATGGGCAGCTACCTGCTGCGCATCCGCTCGCCCGGACGCCAGGAGGTGGTCTACCCCGTCCAGATCGGCCGCGAGGAGCACTGGGACGGCGTGCCCCCCGGCGCCTCGGACTCCTGCCCGATCATGCTGCCTCGCCGCGACCTGCTGAGCCCCGACGACTGCTATGTGCCCGCCGGCTGGGCCTGGGTGGGCGGCGACCCGGAGGCCCCGGGCGCCCTGCCCAAGCGCCGCGTCTGGGTGGACGCCTTCGTCCTGCGCCGCTTCCCGGTCACCAACCAGGCCTATGTAGGCTTTCTCAACCACCTTGTCGCCAATGGCCGCGAAGACGAGGCCCAACGCCACGTCCCGCGCGAGCGCAGCGGCAACGTCCGCGACCAGGGCGCCCCCATCTACGGACGGAACGCCGCCGGCCGCTTCGTCCTCCGCCAGGACGCCGACGGCTTCTTCTGGGGCCCGACCTGGCCCGTGGCCAGCATCGAGCACGCCAGCGCCCGCGCCTTCGCCGCCTGGCTGGCCAGCACCACCGGCGTGGACTGGCGCCTGCCCAGCGAGCTGGAGTGGGAGAAGGCGGCGCGCGGCGTCGATGGCCGCTTCTTCCCCTGGGGCGACCTGCTGGATCCGACCTGGTGCAACATGGCGGACACGAACCCCGGCCGCCCGGCCCCCGCGCCCGTGGACACCTTCCCCAGCGACGAGAGCCCCTACGGGGTGCAGGGCCTCGCCGGCAACGTGCGCGACTGGTGTCTGGACCGCTGGACGAACAACGGCCCCGAGGAGCTGAGCGGGCCCGACCCGGTGGACGACCCCTCCGTCCTGCGCGTCGCGCGCGGCGGATGCTGGGATGGAGGCGGCTTTGCCTGCAGGTCCGCCGCCCGGGTGCGCGTGGCGTCCGGGCGCCGCGGGCCGGACATCGGCATCCGACTGGCGCGCACATTGAGCGGAACAGGATAAGGTTCTGGATCGCCAGCCCTGGCGAGGCCGGCACAGGAGCACCCCCATGCTGGAAGCCCGAATCACCCTGCTGGCCGAGCGCTTCCGCCTGCCCGCCGAGGTGCGGGCCGCGCTCCTGGACGCCGTGCGTGAGGAGGACCGCCTCCAGAACAACGACGAGGTGACCCAGGTCCGGGAGATCAAGCCGCGCGCGACGAACCCACGCGCCGAGGCGTTGATCGACGACGAGCCCACGCAGTTCCTCCCCTCGCCCTCGCCCGTCGTCCAGCAGCGCAAGAAGCCTGCGTCCCCGCGGGTGGTCGCGCCGCCCACCCCCCAGGCGCCTCCGCCGAAGCCGCCGGCCGCCCCGCCCAGCGCGCCGAGCCCGGTCCGAGCGCAGACCGCGAGGGCGCTGCTGGAGGCCCAGCAGGACGCCAACGCGCTCGACGAGCCCACGCAGTTCCTCGCCGCGGTGGTGCCCAAGGCGCCGCCCAAGACCATGCGCGATCCGGCGGATCGCTACGAGGATCTCGGCCTGATCGGCACCGGCGCCACCGCCGAGGTCCGCCGCGTCCGCGACGCGGACCTCAACCGCGTGATGGCGATGAAGGTGCTCCACCCGCACCTGCTGTCGGCGTCGGGCGTGGTCGCCCGCTTCGTCTCCGAGGCCCAGGCCACCGCCCAGCTCGAGCACCCGGGCATCATCCCCGTCCACGCCATGGGCAAGCTGCCGGATGGCCGGTACTACTTCACGATGAAGGAGGTGCGCGGCGTCACGCTGGGCACCGTCATCGGCGATGTCCACGGCGCGGTGAAGAACGGCCGCTGGGAGACGGCGGCCAACGGATGGACCTTCCGCCGCCTCATCGAGGGCTTCCGCAAGGTCTGCGAGGCCGTCGCCTACGCCCACGCCCGCGGCGTCGTCCACCGGGATCTGAAGCCCGAGAACATCATGGTCGGCGCCTTCGGCGAGGTGGTCGTCATGGACTGGGGCCTGGCGAAGATCGTCGGCGCCCCCGAGCCCGCCCCGGACGGCCAGGACGTGGTCAGCACCT
>CAZKWG010000732.1:0-4122 GCA_964556105.1 uncultured Enterobacterales bacterium
TTCAGCTCTGGGCCCTGGCGGGCCAGATCCCCTGGGAGAAGGCTCCATGATCCTGTTGCTCAGCCTGAGTCTCGCCTTCGGCCACGGTGGGGAGGACCACGGCGCGCCAGCCGTCGTCGTGTCCTCGGTGTCGGGCGCGCGGATCGTCACCTCCAACGAGCGGATCGACGCGGCGCTCGTGCTCGGCTCCACGTCCCCGGGCGAGGTCCCCGTCACGCTGCTGGTCGCCGACGCCGAGACCAGCGCGCCCGCCAACCTGGCCTCGGCGAAGCTGGCTTTGTCAGGGCCTGGGAGCGCGAACGCCGACCTGACCCACACAGGCCCGGGGCAGGCGTCGGGAACGCTGAACGTCGAGGCGCCCGGCAGCTACGCGGGCTCCATCGTCGCCCAGCTCGGGGAGCGCGCCGAGCTGCTGGCGGTGTCTGGCCTGGACTTCGGCGCCACGGAGCACGATCACACCGGAGCGGGCCCCTCGTGGGGCCTCGCCGTGGCGCTCGGCCTGCTGTTGCTCGTGGTCGGGCTTGGCGTGGGCTGGCGCCTCGGCCGACGCGCGGTCGTCGCGGCCCTGCTGCTCGGGGCCGGTGGGCTCGCGCTGCGCCCCGTCACGGTGGACGCCCACGGCGGCGAGGATCACGGCGCGCCAGCGCCCGGAGCTCAGCCGGCGGCCGGTGGCGCGCTCGCCCTGCCCATGGAGAGTCAGTTCCTCCTTGGACTTCGCACCGTTCGCGTCACGCCGCAGCCCTTCCAGGAGCGCGCGCCCGCCTTCGGTTCGCTCGTCTCCGCGCCCGACGGCGCCGCGCGCGTGACCGCGCCGGTCACAGGGGTGCTCCAGGCGCCCTCCGGCGGGATGGCCCGACCGGGGACGCTGGTGCAGGCTGGACAGATCCTGGCGAACATCCTGGAGGCACCCTCGGGACCGGATCGCGTCGCGCTGCTCGCGGGGCGCGCGGAGGCGGCGACCCGGCTGGAGCAGGCCAGCGCGGATCTGATCCTGGCCGAGCGGGACGCGGCCCAGATCGACGCGCTCGGAGACGCGCTCTCTGAGCGGGAGCGCCTCGACCGGCAGGGCAGGCTCAGCGTCGCCCGCGCGGCCGTGGAGCAGGTGAAGCGCAGCCTGGACGCCTACGACGGCGCCCGCCTGTCGCCCATCCGCGCGCCGATCACCGGTCGGCTCGCTGAGGTCGTCGCGCGCCCGGGAGACACCGTGCAAGCGGGCGATCCGCTGCTGCGCGTCGTCGGTGACGCGGCCTTGTGGATGGTCGGGCGCGTGCCCGAGCGCGAGGCCCTTCGGCTGCGCTCAGGCGCCGACGCGACGGTCACCACGCCGGCCTCCACCTCGGCGCTGCCCGCCCAGCTCCTCGACGCCGGGCTGGTTGCCGACCCCTCCACGGGGATGGTGACCGTGACCCTGGCCTTGGACGCCCACGATCTCCGGCCCGGGCTCTCCGCCACCGCCTGGATCGCCACCAGCGAGCCCCGCACCACCCTGTCCATCCCCGACGCCGCGCTGGTGCAGAGCGACGGCGTGCCGCTGGTCTTCGCGAAGACCGGCCCCGAGAGCTTCGTCGCGCGGCCCGTCCGACTCGGCGCCCGCTCGGGAGATGCCTGGGAGATCCTGGCGGGGCTCGCCCCCGGAGACCGCGTGGTGACCGAGGCCACGGGCGCGCTGCGCGGCCTGGCGGGCCGGTGATCCATGTTTGACGCGGCCATCGGCTTCTCCATTCGGAACCGGCTGCTCGTGCTGCTGGTCGCGCTGGCGCTGCTCATCGGCGGCGGGCTCACGGCCAGCCGCCTGCCGGTCGACGTGTTCCCGGACCTCAACCGCCCCACGGTCACGGTGCTGACCGAGGCCGGCGGGCTCGCGCCCGAGGAGGTGGAGACGCTCGTGACGCGCCCGCTGGAGACCGCCATGAACGGCGCGCCCGGCGTCGAGCGCGTGCGCTCGCAGTCGGCGGCGGGCCTGTCCGTGATCTGGGTGGAGTTCGCCTGGGACGTGGAGATCTACCGCGCCCGTCAGCAGGTGGCCGAGCGGCTGGGCGGCGCCGCCGAGCAGCTCCCCGACGGCGTGAGCCCCGCGCTCGGGCCAGTCAGCTCGATCATGGGCGAGATCCTGCTCATCGGCCTGTCCTCGCCCGACGGCGAGGTCGCGGGGCCCAGGTTGCGCACCCTGGCCGAGACGATCCTGCGCCCCCGCCTGCTGGCGCTGCCCGGCGTGGCCTCGGTCATCGCCATCGGCGGCGGGCTGGAGCAGATCCAGGTCGAGGCCCGACCCGAGGACCTGGCGCGGCTCGGACTGCCCCTGTCCGCCTTGGAGGCCGGGATCGCCGAAGCCCAGGGCGCCAGCACCGGCGGCTTCCTGTCGCGCGGCGGCCAGGAGTGGATGGTGCGCAACCTCGCGCGCAGCGCGGACCCGCGGGACCTCGCCGAGGCGGTGGTGGCCGAACAGGACGGCGTCCCCATCCCGCTGGGCGCGGTCGCGGACGTCTCGCGCGG
The DNA here is from genome assembly GCA_964556105.1 of uncultured Enterobacterales bacterium. GTDB lineage: Bacteria > Myxococcota_A > UBA796 > UBA796 > CAZKWG01 > CAZKWG01. The sequence goes on from CAZKWG010000732.1 coordinate 2,494, forward strand.
CGTGGGCACGATGCGCGGAGACGCGGGGGTGAACGGGCATCCGGCCGTGATCCTGTCGGTGCAGAAGCAGCCGGGCGCGGACACGCTCTCGCTCACCGCAGACGTCGAGGCCGCGCTCGACGGGCTGCGCGCGAGCCTCCCGCCCGGGGTCGAGCTGACCGTGCTGTTCCGGCAGGCGGACTTCATCGCGTCGGCCGTCGGTAACGTCGAGGAGGCGCTGCTCCACGGGGCGATCCTGGTGGCGATCATCCTCGTGGTCTTCCTCGGCAACGCCCGGACCACCGCGATCACGCTGACGGCCATCCCGCTGTCGATGCTGGTGGCCGCGCTCGTGCTGCACGCGCTCGGGCTGAGCGTGAACACGATGACCTTGGGCGGGCTGGCGGTCGCCATCGGCGAGCTGGTGGACGACGCCATCGTGGACGTGGAGAACGTCTGGCGGAGGCTGCGGGAGAACCGGCGCAGCGCGACGCCCAGGCCAGTCGGTCGCGTGATCCTGGAGGCCAGCGTCGAGGTCCGGCACAGCATCGTGTACTCGACGGCGCTGGTCGTGCTGGTCTTCGTGCCCCTGTTCGCGCTCTCCGGCGTCGAAGGCCGGCTCTTCGCGCCGCTCGGCGTAGCCTACATCACGTCGATCCTCGCCTCGATGGTGGTGTCGCTGACCGTCACGCCCGCGCTGGCGCGGCTGCTGCTCCCGAAGAGCGCCGACGCGCACGCGCAGGGCGAGAGCTGGCTGGTGCGCCACCTCAAGGCGCTGGACGCCCGCGTCCTGGCGTTCACCCTGCCTCGACCCGGGGTGCTGCTGGCGGCCACCGGCGCGATCGTGCTGCTGGCGGTGGGGAGCGTGCCCCTGCTCGGCCGCAGCTTCCTGCCGGCTTTCAACGAGGGCACCGCCACGATCAACCTGATCGCGCGGCCCGGCACCAGCCTCGACGCCTCCAACCAGCTCGGCACCCTGGCCGAGCGCGCGCTGCTGGCGGTGCCGGAGGTCGAGAGCGTGGGCCGGCGCACCGGCCGCGCCGAGCTGGACGAACACGCCGAGGGCGTCCACTACACCGAGATCGACGTGGACTTCGTCGAAGAGGGTCGCGACCGCGCCGAGGTCCTGGCCGATATCCGGGCCCGGCTGAGCGCCATCCCCGGCGTGAGCGTCAGCCTGGGCCAGCCCATCTCGCATCGGCTCGATCACCTGCTCAGCGGCGTGCGCGCGGCCCTCGCCGTCAAGGTCTTCGGGCACGATCTCGGGGAGCTGCGCGCGGTCGCCGCCTCTGTCGAGGAGACCCTGCGACCCATACCAGGACTTGTAGATCTGGCCATCGAGCCCACCGTGCTGATCCCGCAGCTCCGCCTGGAGGTGGATCGCGACGCGGCGCGGCGCCTGGGCGTGGCGCCGGGCGAGGTGACCGACTCGCTGAGCGTGGCGCTCGGCGGTGCCAGGGTGGGTGAGGTGCTGGACGGCCTGCGCCCGCTGGGCCTGGTGCTGCGCTACGCGCCGAGGTGGCGCGAGGATCCCGAGCGGATCCGCCAGGCGCCGCTGGTCGTCTCGGACGGACGCGCGCTCACGGTGGGTCAGCTCGTCTCCGTGAGCGAGGGCACGGGCCCCAACCAGGTGCTGCACGAGGACGGCCA
>CAZKWG010000733.1:0-4120 GCA_964556105.1 uncultured Enterobacterales bacterium
CCTCTCGGTCATCCGCACCAACGGGCGCGTCGATCAGACCTTCCTGGACAAGGGCTTCTTCTCGCTCTCCGGCGGCTATGCCACGGGCGTCACGGAGTTCTACACGCTCGGCGCGCTCGGAGACTACGTCTTCGACATGAACAACGGCTACGGGCGCGCCGATCTCTCTTACGGCCCGTTCCACCTGCGGGCCTTCTACAACGCCGTCTCCGGAGAGAACGGCCCCTGGTCGCAATACGTCGGGGCGCGCGACCTGAACAACGTCCTCGACACGGACGTGCTCGACGTCGAGGCGGAGACCCAGCAGGACTTCACGACCGGGCAGGTCGAGCATCGCCTCGCCGCGGGCGTGGGATACCGCTACAAGCGCGTGACCTGGGACTATCTGGCCACCCAGGACAACGCGGAGGGGCTGGTGGACGAGCACCACCTCAACGCCTTCGCTCAGGACGAGGCCCGCATCGGGCCGGTCAGCCTGGTCGCGTCGCTGCGCGTTGACCGCCACCCGCTGGTCCCCGACATCACCCGGACGCTCTCTCCGCGCGGCGCCGCCATCGTCCGCGTGGCCGACAAGACCAGCGTGCGCGTCAGCGGCGGGACCTCCTTCCGGGCACCCTCCTTCCTGGAGAGCTACCTGGACCTCGAGCTCCCGGTGCGCTCGGACGCCACCTATGTCCGCGTCTATGGCGACACGGCCCTGGAGCCCGAGCGCATCGCGACGGCGGAGATCGGCGTACACGATGAGTCCACCGCCTTCCACATGGCGGACGCGACCCTCTTCGTCAACCGGGTCTCGAAGCTGATCGGCCTGGGCAGCATCGAGCCCGTCATCGTCCCCTTCGACACGGACGAGTCGGCCTACCTGATCGGGATCGACTCCTTCCAGAACCTCACGCCCACCTACCTCGGCTATGGCGCTGAGCTCGACGCGCGGCTCTTCCCCGTGGACGGCCTCGATGTCTACGCGAACCTGGCCCTGCAGCAGATCCGGGACGACGAGGCGGAGCTCGAGCAGTCCTCCAGCTTCGCGAAGCTGAACGTCGGCGCGCTCTACCGCAGCCCATGGCGCCTCGACCTCGCCGCCCACGTCCACACGCTGAGCCGGCAGGTCTGGCAGGAGCGCGCCTTCAACGAGGCGGGAGAGCTGGTCGTCACGCCGAAGGAGATCCCCGCGCGGACCATCGCCTCGGTGCGCCTCGGCGCGCGCCCGCTCGGCGATGATCGCCTGGAGGTCGCGGTGACGGCCTGGAACCTGCTGGCGCTGGCCGCCGGCGAGGGCGCGCAGGAGCACCCGAGCGGCCAGGAGGTCGGCGGGCGGCTGTTCGGGACGGCGATCTGGCGATTCTGAGGGCGGTGCCAAGATGATGAACCTGAGGAACCCATCGTTGATTCTCCTGGGCGGCTGCGCCTGGGAGGCTCCGATCGTCGACGACGAGACGATCCTGAACGCGATCTCCGGCACCATCGTCGTCAACGCGGCGACCGTAGACGGGCCGGTGCTGGTGCTGCTGTACTCGGCGGATGATCCGCCTCCTCCTGATGGAACCGGGCGTCCCGTGACGCTGGCCACGGTGGACGCCAGCCGCTTCACCGGCAGCGCGGGCGTGCAGTCGGCGCCCTTCTCCATCACGGAGGTCCCCGACGGGACCTACATCGTCAGCGCGCTGCTCGATGTCGACCAGGACTTCCACCCCCTCGTCACGGCGACGGCGGGCGCGACCTGCGGCGACCTGCTCGGGGCCTATCTCTCGGATCTCAGCACCGGCGCCATCGGCGTGGTCAGCGTCTCCGGCGGCGAGCTCGTGGACGGCGTCACGGTGGCCGTCGCCTCGGAGATGCCGCTGGAGAGGCCGGCCTTCGTGTTCGTGGACAATCTCGCCGATCGGCTGGAGGCCGCGCCCACCCTCAGCCTCGAGGCCACCGCGATCTCCGCGCAGACCACGCTCTCCGACGGCAGCATCTGGGAGGTGCTCAACCTGAGCGGCCCGCTCGACCTCGTCGCTGTCGCTACGGGAGAGGTCGCCTACAACCCTTGCGATGTCCAGTTCCCGCTGTGGATCCCCGATGACGATGGCGCCGGGGACGGCAACCCTCACCCCAACCCCTCCTTCGCGGCGCAGGGCCTCATCGAGATCTGGCCGCGGTTCTACCTGCAGTATCTCGGATCCGATCTCCAGGAGGGCGAGTCCTACGCCTCGGAGGCGGTCTGGGCGCTCCCTGTGCTGACCCCGACCGACTTCCTCATGGCCTTCGCGAGCGGCGATCTCGCCTTCAACACTGTGATCCCCCAGACGGACCTCGACCTCTACGTCCCGCCCGCGGCGCTCCACGTCCTCCCGGACGGCACCGAGGAGACCGTCACGGGCGCCGGCGTCCCGGCAGGAGCCTGGGCGCTGACCATGGTGAGCTTCACGGGGCAGACCTGGACGCTCCCGAACGACCTCGGCGCCTTCGCCTCGGGCAGCGACGGCTATGACCCGTCTCAGCAGTCTTCGAGCGTAATTCTGGAGTGACACGACGACTGGAGTGGAGAATCTGATTCCTATCATCGTTGTGCATCAAATATCTTCAACTAAATTAATTCCAACCCTGCTCTCTTGATTTCGCAACAATTGTGTGTCCGCTCTCTTGGCGATCCTCTCGAAGGTCCGATAGTTCCTTCTACAGAGGCTCGACATGCCCAAGAGCGAGATCGGCCATCAGGTGGGCCAGCGAATTCGTGAGATTCGGCAACAGGCTGGGCTGACACAGCCTGAGCTCGGCGAGCGCGCAAAGATGGCGGCTGCCGAGATCAGCAAGATCGAGAATGGGCGACGAACGCCGACACTCGAGACCCTGGAGCGCCTTGGGCGCGCGCTCGGGATCTCTGTCGAGGACCTCGTCGCCACGCCGGCGCCGGCCGACGAGCAGGAGCTGCTGCTGAACCAGATTCAGATGCGCCTGCGCGGCCAGCCCACCGAGGTCCTGCTGCGCGTCTCCGCTGTGATCGAGGCGTTGATCCGGGCGGGCTGAGCAGATAGCCCCGGCGAATCACCACAGGCCGAGGAGCCGGCTGGACGAGGCGAGGACAACCGCCGTCAGCGCGACCTTGATGAGGCGCGCGCCCCCCCGGATTGCAATATGGCTGCCAAGCCAACCTCCCAGCGCAGAACCAATCGAAAGAACGGCGGCCACGGGGATGTTGACCAGCCCGAAGCCCCCGAAGACAAGGAGCGCGACCAGCGTGAAGCCAAGGACCAGAGCGCTCTTCATCGCGTTTCCTCGGACGAGATCCATGCCCTCGACCGAGCGAAGGGCCGCGAGCAGAAACAAACCGACGCCAGCCTGAAGAAAGCCACCATAGAAGCCGATCGCCAGGAACGCAGGGACACGATACCGCGCCGCAGCTCCCGCCGACGCGCTCGCTGTGGGCGGCCTCAGGACGAGCACGAGCACGAGCAACATGGCGACTGCGACAATACGCTCGAATTGGGCTGGGTCGATCCGCGCGGAGGCGAGCGCGCCCAGCGCCGCCCCGATCGAGGCGGGCAGGAGCAGCGGGAGCGCCCGGCCCAGCTCGAGGGCCTCCCGTCGATGGAAGGTCGCGGTCGCCGCGGCGGACTGCAGCGCGACGCCCACCCGACCCGTGGCGTTGGCCTCGGTCGCCGGCAGCCCGAGGAAGATCAGCGCCGGGAGCGTGATCAGGGTGCCTGCTCCCGCGAGCGTGTTCACGACGCCGCTGACCAGGCCCACCAGGGCCACGCCGAGTAGCTCGAGGGGGCCGAGCCCGAGGAGCGTCCACGCGCTCATGGGGTGCCGCGCAAGAGGTGTGCGCGTCCGGCCTCTTCCCCTGCGCTGTCCGAGCGCTGGGCGCCGATGAGCAGGTCGGGTCCGCCGTGGCCGTCCGCGTCCCCTGCGCCAGCGGTGAACCAGCCGGCGAAGTCGCCGGTCTCTCCGCCCAGGAGCAGCGCGTCGGCGTCCGCGTCCGTCCAGGTCCCGGGAGCGGGCGGCCCATAGATCAGCAGCGTGCGTCCGATGTTCAGGCCCTCCTCTCCTCCGAAGGCGCCGATCAGCAGCTCACTCTGCCCGTCGCCATCGAGATCCCCAGGGCTGGACACCGAGAAGCCCGCCTGCGCGCCGG
>CAZKWG010000734.1:0-4116 GCA_964556105.1 uncultured Enterobacterales bacterium
GACGCGCCAGAGCGCGCGCGTGCGCATTTCGGTGAACGGCCAGGTGCGGATGGAAATCGGCGCCGGCCAGGCCATCGTGCCCTACGTCAACATGGGCCTCACCCTGATCGAGGCCGGTCAGACCGCGCGGGCGAAGCCCATCTTCGAGGCCGGCCTGAAGATCGCGCAGGAGCGAGCGAACCGCATCCTCGCGGCCTCCCTGCAGATCGCCCTGCTCGTGCCCTACGCGGAGGAGGAGGACTGGGCGGCCTTCGACCTGAACCTCGCGCAGGCGAGCGCCACCATCGCCGAGAGCGGCAGCGTGGACGTGGACAACGCCCGCTCCGCCGAGATGGCCGGCCGCGTCGCCTCGCGGCTGGGACAGCCGGAGCGCGCCGCGCTCGCGCTCGAGCTCTCGGTCCGCCAGTGGCGGGCGCTGGACCGTGAAGCGGACGCCGAGCGCGCGAGCGCTGCGCTCGGTCAGACCGCGCAGGGCGAGACGTGAACGAGATCCCGCTCGGTCCCTTCGTCCTGCATGAGCCCATCGGACGGGGCGGCATGGGCGAGGTCTGGCGTGGGGTCCACCGCCAGCAGCAGCTCCCGGTCGCGGTGAAGATGCTGACGGACTCGGCGTCGCGGGACCAGCGTTTCCTCGCCTCTTTTCGCAACGAGGTCCGCGCGGCCGCGGGGCTCGACCACCCGCATGTCGTGCTGGTGCTGGACTACGGCGCCACCACCGCCGAGGCCAGCAACCTCTCCGGCGGGCGCTTCGTCGCCGGCACCCCTTACCTGGTGACCGAGCTGCTCACCGGCGGCTCCCTTCGGCGCCACATCACGCAGGAGATGAGCTGGCTGACGGTGCGCGAGACGCTGCTCTGCCTGCTCGACGCGCTCGCGCACGCCCACGCGCGGGGCATGGTCCACCTGGACTTGAAGCCGGACAACATCCTGTTCGGGTCCCAGCAGGACGCGCGTCCCGGCCTGAAGCTCACGGACTTCGGCCTGGCGCATGCCTTCGCGCTGAAGGACATCGGGGAGCGTGGGCTGGTCGCGGGGACGCCCACCTATATGGCGCCGGAGCAGTTCTCCGACCGCTGGCGCGACTATGGGCCGTGGACCGACCTTTATGCGCTGGGTGTGCTGGCCTGGGCGCTCTTCTCCGGCTCGCCGCCCTATCGCGAAACCGAGTACGGCGCCCTGCAGCAGGCGCACCTCTGGGGTGAGCCGCCGCGACTGACCCTGCGCATGGCGGCCCCCGCCGGGCTGGAGCGCTGGGCGCGGCGCCTGCTGGAGAAGGACCCGTCTCGACGCTTTCAGCGCGCGGCCGACGCCGCCTGGGCGCTGCTGTCGCTGGGGGACGCGCCGGATCTCATCTTCGATCTCGGGCAGGACACGGTCGATCGCGGCATCTCGCCCACCCAGCACACGGCCATCCAGGCGCTGCTCACCCTGACCACCACCGCCCCCCGTCCGCACGGGGATCTGCTCCCGGACGAGGAGTGGTTGGAGCTGCCCTACAACGGCCCCGTGATGCCGATGGGCCCCTCTGGCGGCGCGCGCGAGCCCGAAGAGGACGCGTCCGACGAGGCGACCAGCCTGGTCTTCGCCAGCGCGCCGCCCATGCCCGACGACTGGGAGGTGCCCTCGCCGCCCGTGCCCTCGCTGCGGCTGCTCGGCGCCGGGCTCAGCCTGTACTGGCTGCGCGCCCTGCCGCTGGTCGATCGGGCCTCTGAGCGTGACGCGCTCTGGGACGCGCTGTGGGAGGTGCGGGAGCTTCGACAGACCCGCGCCGTCGTGCTGCGAGGCTCGCATGGCTGCGGCAAGAGCCGGCTGGCGGAGTGGCTCTGCGAGCGGGCGCACGAGGTCGGCGCCGCCACCTGGCTCCGCGCCGCGCACAGCCCCTCGGTCGGCAACGGAGACGGCCTCGGGCCGATGCTGGCCCGCATGCTGCGCTGCGGAAACATGCCGCGCAGCCGCGTCGAGACACGCCTGCGCGCGCTGATGCCGCGCTTCGGGATGCCCGAAGAGGAGGCGCTCGCGCTCACGGAGCTGGTCCAGCCGGCCACAGAGTCGGAGCGCCGCGGAGGCGCCAACGCCTACTCCTTCTCCAAGCCGCTGGAGCGCTACGCCGTCATCCGGCGCTTCATCGAGCAGGTCGCGCGCGAGCGGCCGGTCATCCTCTGGATAGACGACGCGCAGTGGGGCTCCGACGCGCTGCGCTTCGCCCTCTACCTGCTCGACGAGCGGCGGCGCACCACCCTCCCCGTGCTCGTCGTCGCCACGGTGCGCGAAGAGGCGATCAACAGCCGGCCGGACGAGGCCCGCCTGCTGGCGCAGCTCCAGGGTCGGCTCACCGTGCAGACCATCGAGGTCGGCCCACTCCCGGCGGAGCACCGCGGCGCCCTGGTCCGAGAGCTGCTCGGCCTCGAGGTCGGCCTCGCGCAGCAGGTCGCCGAGCGCACCGGCGGGAACCCGCTCTTCGTGGTGCAGCTCGTCGGCGACTGGGTCCACCGCGGCGTGCTCGAGCTCGGTCCCGGCGGCTTTCGGCTCCGCGAGGACCTGACCGTCGAGCTCCCCGAGGACCTGCACTCGGTCTGGTCCGGGCGCATCGACGGCGTGCTGGCCGGCGGCGCGGCCACCGACGCCCGCGCGCTCGAGCTGGCCGCGGTGCTGGGGCAGGAGGTCGCCAGCTCCGAGTGGCTCGCCGTCTGCGCGTCCGAGGGCATCGAGGCGCCCTGGGCCCTGGTCGATCGCCTGCTCTCCGCGAGGCTGGCGCGCTGCGCCGACAGCACGCCGGAGGTCGGCTGGTCCTTTGTCCACGGCATGCTGCGCGAGAGCCTGGAGCGCCGGGCGCGCGAGGCCGGTCGCCTGGCCCTGCATCACCAGGCCGCCGCGCGGGTCCTGCTCCAGCTGGAGTCCTTCGGCGTCGTCGAGCGCGTGGGGCGACATCTGCTGGCCGCAGGCGACGGGATCACCGCCGAGCGCTACCTCCTGCTGGGCGCGCGCGAGCGTTGGGCCAGCGGCGACTATGGGCTCGCCGAGGCGCTCCTGGCCGAGCGCCACGAGGCGCTGAGCGCGCTGGGCCTCCCCTCGGAGGACGAACGTTGGGGGCTGGGCTGGGCCCTCGACGCCCGCCTCGCCCTGGTGCGCGGCAGCCGGGATCAGGCCGAGGAGATCGCCGCCCGCGCCGAGACCGCGGCGCGTCGTCACAACTGGCCGCTGGTGCTCGCGCTCGCGCTGAGGGCCCGCGCCAAGATCGCCAACACCTTCGGCGACCACGCGCGCGGCCTGCGCTGGGCGCGCGAGGCGGCGCAGGTCGCGGAGCGCCTCGGAGACCGTGGGCTGCTCGCGCGCTGCCGCATGGACACCGGCGATCTGCTGATCAGCCGTGGCTCGCTCGCCGAGGCGGTGGAGGTCTACCGCAGCGCGCTCGTGGACCTCGTCGCCCTGGGGCTGGGCACCGACGTGGCGACCGCGCGCCGCAGCATCGGACTCGCGGCCTACCAGGCTGGGAACTACGAAGAAGCGGCCCAGGAGATCCGCGCCGCCCTCAAGCAGTACGAGCGACAGGGCCTGCGCTGGTCCATCGGCTTCTGCCAGAACGCGCTCGGCGACATCCGCCGCGGCCAGGGCGACTTCGAGGCCGCCGAGATCGCCTACCAGCAGGCCATCGCCTGCTACCGCTCCGTCGAGAGCAACGAGATCGTCATCCCGATGATCAACCTCGGCCTGGGCTACGGCGACCAGCAGCGCTACGCCGAGGCGCGCCCGGTGCTGGAGGAGGGGCTGGAGAAGGTCCGCGCTCAGGGCCGACGCGGCATCGAAGGCTGCGTCCGGGTCTGCCTGCTGCCCGCCCTGGCGGCGCTCGGGGACTGGGCGGCCTGGGACGAGCAGTTCGACGTGGGCGAGCGCATGCTCGAGGAGACGGGCTTCGTGGAGATCGACATCGCGCGCATGGCCGAGCGCGCCGCGGAGATCGCGCTGGAGAGCGGTGACAGCACCCGCGCCCGCAAGGCCTTCGCCCTGGCCCAGGTGCAGTACTGGGCGCTGGACCGCGAGCAGGACGCCGCGCGCGTCGAGAGCCGGGTGCACGAGCTCGAGCCGCTCTTGCACGTCGGCTGATCGCCGCGCGCGACC
>CAZKWG010000735.1:0-4114 GCA_964556105.1 uncultured Enterobacterales bacterium
CTCCCCCTCACGACCCGCTTCCGCCTCGGCGCGGAGATCACCGCCGAGCAGCTCGCCTTCTTCGAGGAGCACGGCTTCCTCGTCTTCGACGCCGTGGCGACGCCCGACGAGGTGCAGATGCTGGGCGAGGAGCTGCGCGCGATCGAGGAGCGCTGGATCGCCGAGAAGAGAGAATGGGTAAATGGAGTACCCGTTTTCTGGGGCCTCGACCCGGACCACCGCCCCTGGGTGCAGCGCTTCACCTACGCGAGCATGTTCTCCGAGCGCCTGCGCCGCTTCGTGCTCGACCCACGCTTCGAGCCCATCCGCCGCATGGTCGGCCAGGACGCGCGCGTCGGCCACGACGAGAAGGACGGGGTGGTCATCAACCGCTTCGCCAACGTCCCGGGCAGCGCCTACCCGCGCCTGGGCTGGCACACCGACGGCCTGCGCGACCTGTTCTACTTCCGCCTGCCGCAGGTGATGTACAACGTCGGCCTGCACTTCGACGAGATCACGAAGGACAACGGCGGCCTGCGGCTGATCCCCGGCAGCCACCGCCAGGGCTTCCTCTCGATGTGCTTCAAGAAGCCCTATTTCGTCTGGCACCGCCCGGACCCGGCCGAGATCTGCGTCGAGACGCGGCCCGGCGATCTGACGATCCACGACGGCCGCCTCTGGCATCGGGTCGAGCGCTCCCGCCACGAGGGCTGGGCCAGCCTGCGGCGCTCGATGTACGTGCCCTACCAGACGGGCCCCCACGAGCCCAAGACCGAGGCGAGCCCGACCCCCTTCTACCATCAGCTCGGCCGATTCCAGCGGTGGTTGAAGAAGCTCGTGTTTCGCCGCTGGTGGCGCTCGTCGGAGGCGGAGCGGCGGCCCTGAGGCGCGATCAGCGACGAAGCGGGGCGTGTTAGCATGGCGGCCTTCCCACACGCCTGAGGATCTCCATGCGCGCGCTCCTGCTCTCGGCCCTGCTGCTCCCTGCCTGTCGCCCGCAGGTGAACATCAACTACATGTACCCGGCCGAGTTCAGCCTCCCGCAGGAGGTGCAGATCGTGGCGGTGGTGGATCGCGTCGATCGGGGCCAGAGCGGCAACGCCGTGGCCGGGCTGCAGGACGCGCTGCTCGGCTCGCCGCGCCTGCAGGTGGCCAGCCACAGCGCCGTCGTCGGCGCCAAGGCGAAGATCACGGCCCCCCTCGGCGAGCGCCTGGGCCGCGCCGACGCCGAGGCCGTCTGCCAGGGCAGCAAGGCGTCGGGCGTCGTGACCCTGATGGGCTACCGCCACACGGGCGACTGGTCCTACCGGGAGGCCACCGAGGAAATCACGGAGAAGGTCAGCGAGAAGCCGGCCGACTGCCCGGACTGCCCGCCCGTGGAGAAGGAGGTCACCCGCACCGTGCCGGTCGTGATCGCCCGCTACGACGGCTCGACCGTGACGGACTGGACGGTGCAGGACTGCGTGGGCCAGGTGCTCACGGGCAAGTCGCTGGTGACGGCGGCCGGGCTCGAGGGCCGCGGGGACCGTCAGGGCGACGCGCGCGAGGACGCGGGCGACCCCGGCAGCCTCGAGGCGGAGCTGGCGCGCTCGGCGGGCGCGGGCTTCTCCACCCACATCTCGCCGCGCGAGGTCTCCGAGCAGCGGCAGTACTTCAAGGGCGGCTCCAAGGCCATCCGCGAGGGCGCGAAGAAGGCGAAGGCCGGCGAGTGGGAGGCGGCGGCCAAGGCCTGGCGCGGCGGCCTGGACAAGGACGCCAGCGAGAAGTCCCGCGGCAAGGCCCGGCTGAACCTGGCGGTGGCGGCGGAGAAGGCCGGCGAGATCGACCGCGCCCTCGAGCACGCCCGCAAGGCGAAGAGCCTGCTCGAGGGCAAGAAGGGCAGCGCCGAGTACGTGGACACGCTCATGCGGCGCAAGGGCCTGGAGAGCAAGGTGCAGGAGCAGCTCCCGGTGGAGCCCGCGCCTGCGGAGCCGGCGGCGCCCGCGGGCGGCTGATCGCTACAGCGGGGTCCAGTAGCGGAAGATGCGCTCATCCACCGACTCGCAGGGCTTCAGCGAGAAGGTGGCCGAGGCGTCCCCCAGCGGCGCTGGGACGCCGATCTGGGTGTCCACCCAGCGGCTCACCAGGGTCATGTCCACCTGACCCTCGAGCTTGCCGCCCGAGCCGTAGGTCTCGATGCTCGCCGTGCCGGCGTCCGCCGACCACTGGTTGTACAGGGCCTGGTTGGCGGCGTCCTGGTCGGCGTCCTCGCACAGCCCGGAGTACAAGCAGTAGACGTCGATGCCCTCGGCGACGACGAAGACGTCGGCGACGAAGGTGCCGGCCGGCTGCGGGCCCTGCGTGTCGCCGAGGGTGGCGGAGCCGATGTCCCAGGTCTGGGCGTAGGTGGTCTCGACGGCCTCGGTGGAGAGCTCGTCCACGCCGAAGGCCAGGAAGAGGATCGTGCTGCCGATGGGGAAGGTCTGCAGCAGCGTCTCCTGCCAGGCCTGCTGCACGGCCTCCTCGGCCTCGCCGCCGCTCAGATCCAACATCGCCTGGTAGTTCTCGTCCGCGACGGGGACATAGCTGGAGTAGGCCGCGCAGGCGTCGGGGAAGGTGGCAGCCAGGACGCCGATCATCGGCTGCTCCTCCAGCTTGCCCTCGACGTAGAAGTAGTCCTGGAAGTCGATGTCCAGCGGCGCCAGGTAGTCGGCGATGGTCGTCGTGCTGTCCGGGTCGAAGTCCAGAGCGATCTCGAACGAGCTGCCGCAGCCGAGGAGGGCGGCGAAGAGAAGACCGGGCATGCGTGCTCCGTGGGTGCGCCAGCTTAGCGCAGGCGCCACCCCTCGGCCGTTTCGGGTTAGGGATCGCGAGGATGAAGAACCCCTACCTCGCCGTCCACGCGCGCATCCGCGCCCGCCAGCCCTCGGGCCTGGCGAGCGTGCTGCTGCCGCTGGCCGCGGCGCTGCTGGCGGCCCCGCTGGCGCGGCCGGTGCTGCTGGGCTTCCTCACCCACGGGCCCGTCGCCGAGGGCGTGGAGGCGATCACCTTCCGCCTGGGCGCGCTGATCGTCGGCGTGATGTCCATCGTCACCTACGGGGCGCTGGTGCGCGGGCCGGATCGTGCGGTGCTCGACCCGCACCCGGTGCAGCCGCGCCTGCTCCTGGACGCGCTGCTCTGGGAGACGGCGCGCGACCGGGCCTGGCTGCCGGCGATGACGGCGCTGCTGCTGCTGCCGGTGGGGCTGGCCGGGCACTGGGCGGCCTACGGCTACGCCGCGATCCTCATGGTCGGCGCCTATGTCTGCGGGCTGGGGCTGGGCTTCGCCGGCAGCCTGGGCGGCGTCTGGGCGGCCTACAGCCCCGGGCTGAAGGGCCTGCTGAACCTGCTGCGTGGCGCGAACCCCGCCATGCAGGCGGCGCTCATCTACGCGCCCGCCGTGGTGCTGGGCGTGGGCGGGGTGGCCGTCGCGCTGGCGGCGGCGGGGCTGCGCGCCGCGCTGGAGGGCTACAACCTGGGCTTGTTGTTCCTCGCGCTGCCACCCCTCATCGGCGTCGGCGGCGCGCTGCTGGCCCGCCCGCTGGCCGAGGCCTGGTACGTGCGCGCGACCGCCCTGCTCGCGGAGATCGACGGGGCCTGGGCCGCGGTGGAGAACAGCGAGGCCGAGGCCGCGCATGTCTACCTGGAGTGGACCGCCCGCGGTCGGATGGAGCTGCTGCGCGCCCTGCGTCAGGGCTGGCGGCGGCTGCGCCCCTGGGCCACCGGCGCCTGGCTGCTCGGGCTGGGCGGGGCCTTCGCCGGCTGGACCGGCTCGGCCGACGCCGCCGATCGCGCCCTGATCGTCGGGGCCGGCGCCGCCCTTCTCATCGCCGCCCTGCCCGTGCGCCTCGCCGACGGCGATCCCGAGTGGCTGGACCGCTCGCTGGGCGTGGATGCGCGTCGGGTCGGGGCCGCCCGCGCCATCGCCGGCTGGCTCTACGCCCAGGGCGCCATCCTCCCCCCCGTCCTGGCCCTCGCCGTCCGCCACGGGGTGGGCCCGGCCCTGAGCACCCTGCTCGCGCTGGAGCTCGTCGCCGCCCTCGGCGCCGCCGTCGCCGCCCTCGCCGCCGCCCACCAGCGCGGGCGCGGCGCCTGGCTCTACGGCCCCGCGGCCGTG
>CAZKWG010000736.1:0-4112 GCA_964556105.1 uncultured Enterobacterales bacterium
CGGAGAGCTGGGCCAGCGCGTCGCGAGCGGCCGGCGGGAGCAGCGCCCAGGACCAGGCCAGCGCCCCGCGCAGGGAGGTGTGGCGGGAGTCGCCCCGATCATGGCCCTCCGACAGGAGATGGAAGAGCCCGTGCAGCCGGGCCACGAGATCCCGCGGCGAGAGCGCGCGGGCGCGCGCGGCGGCCAGCTCCAGCGCCAGCGGCAGGCAGTCCAGCAGCGAGACTAGATTATCTAGCACGTCAGCCGATGTCTGTCCGGCGCCAGACCATCCCGCGGCGGCGGCGCGATCCAAGAAGAGCGCGCGGGCGTCCTCTGTGGAGAGCGGCGCCACCTCGCGCACGACCTCGCCCGCGAAGCCAGGGCGCGCGCGGGTGGTGACCAGGATCTTCAGCTTCGGCGCCTGCGCGAGCCAGCCGGCGATCAGCGGCCTCAGCGGCTCGAGGAGGTGCTCCACCGCGTCGAGGACGAGCAGGTTGAGCTCAGAGCCCTCCAGCGCCTCGCCCAGGACCTGCTGCACCTCGGCCGCCGGCAGCCCCGACGTGTTGAGCCCGAGCGCCCCGGCGAGCAGCGCGATCACCTCCGGCCCGCCCGTCGCGTGCCTGAGCTCACACCACACGGCTCCCGCGCCCAGCTCGCGCACCGCCTGCTGCGCCAGACGGGTCTTGCCGACCCCGGGCGCCCCCACCAGCGCGACGAGGCGCCAGCCGCTCTCCCAGCAGGCCCGGAGCGCCTCCAGATCGTCCGAGCGCCCAAAAAAGGGCGTCAGCGGCTCAATCGGCGCGGGAGCGGACGCGCGGGCGCGCGCCAGCGGGACGAACCGATACCCGTCGCCACGGCTGGCCTGAATGTGGTCCGGATCACTCGAATTGCGCTCGATCTTTCTCCGCAGCCGGAAGATCGCCATGTCCACGGCGCGGGTCGGCACGCTGCGCTGGTAGCCCCAGACCCCGCACAGCAGCGCCTCGCGCGTGACGTCCTGCCCTGGGCGCGCGGCGAGCCAGGCCAGCAACCTGGCCTCCTGGCTGGTCAGCGCCACCACCTGCCCGTCGCGGCGCACCGTCCGGCGGGCCAGATCCACCTCGCAGCCGGAGAGGTGCAGCCGAGAGCTGCCCCGCGAGGAGAGCGCCGAGGAGATCGCCTCCTCCAGGAAGAGCGGCGCCACGACCTCGACGGGACCGAGGTCGAGCGCCTCGTGCGCGCGCGGCGCGTCCGTCAACGCGAGGATGACCAGGCGATCCAGGCCCTCGGCGCGCCACTCGTTCAGTCGTCGCTGCGCGTCGACCCAGGGGAGACCGACCAGGACCAGCAGATCCGCGTGCATGCGGGTCTGCTGGTCCGGGTCCGGATCACCGATGACCGCCGCGATCGCTCCGAGCCTCTTCCGCAGGGTCGCGATCTCTCGCTCCGGCCGCGGACCCACCACCAGGACGAGAGACACCGCTCCCTCCAAGCTCACACGATACCATGCTCGAGCGCCCTCCCGCCGGAGCAGGCTTAGCGTCGCAGACCTCGCGCGCCAGCGAAGGGTTCGGGCCTGTTACCGTCCGTTACAGGGCACCGGGCCTCCGGTCGCCAGCGCGAGCCCCACCTGCGCTATGATCGGAGCCCCACGAAGGAGCAGGCATGGGTCAGGTCTTTCAGCCCCCGGAGCGCGCGCCCGTCGCTCAGGTCGCCCCGATCGCGACGCCCGTGCTGGACGAGCTCGAGGAGTTCGGCAGCAACCAGGACCGGCTCGCCGAGCTGAGCCTCCAGACCGCGCCCGCGCAGACCGCGCCCGCGCAGACCGCGCCCGCCCAGGCCCCCGAGAAGCCGCCCACCTTGGACCGCGCCGCCGTGATGCGCTCCCTCGGGCGCGGCAAGAACGGCGAGGACGTGGCGGCGCTGCAGCGCTTCCTCGGCCTCAAGGGCGACGCCGCCGACGGCGACTACGGCAAGGGCACCGCCGGCAAGGTCCGCGAGTGGCAGGAGAAGAACGGGCTCGACCCCACCGGCTCGGTCGGCCCGCGCACCATCGCCGCCATGCGCGGCGACCCCTACATCTACGGCTACTCGATGTCGCACGACCCCGCGAAGTTCGTGCCGAAGTACCCGATGACGGCCTACCACGAGTCCGGGATCTACCGGAAGACCGCCGATCCTTACGCGGTCGGCGCCATCACGCACCCGAGCAAGGACCAGGACGCCGGCGGAAAGACGTACGGCCCATACCAGTTCGAGTCCTACCATTACCCGGACGGCACCAAGGACAAGAACCACGCCCACGACAGCACCCTGCAGCGCTTCGTCAACTGGAAGGACAACCCCTATGGGGCGAAGCTCAAGGAGGTCATCGAGAAGAAGGGCATCGCCAGCGCCGACTTCGACAAGCTCTGGGGCGAGCTGAGCGGCTCGGAGAACAAGAGCTTCGGCCAGGCTCAGGAGCAGTTCCTGGAGATCGACGTCGCCGATCGGGTCAAGGCGCTGATGGACGCCGCGGGCGCGTCCGAGACGGCGCGCAAGGACCCGCGCCTGATGGACCTGATGATGGGCACGGTCAACCAGTACCGCGGGCTGGCGAAGGGGCACATCGCCAGCGCCGCCGCGGCCCAGACCCAGGCGAAGCGCACGTTCAGCGCCGACGAGCTGGCCCTGGCCATCCAGGACAACAAGGCCGCCAACGTCGAGAGCAACTTCAAGAGCTCTCCCGACGCCTGGGAGGGCCTCCGCGCGCGCATCGCCGACGAGCGCGCGGTCTTCGCGCCGAAGAAGAAGTAGCGCTCAGCCGCCGCTGATCGCGGCGCTGACCAGGCCGATCATCGCCACCGCCCAGCTCAGGGTCAGGGCGGCGAGCACGCGGCGGTGCAGGCGCACGGCCGCGTCGATCTCGCCCCGCTCCGCCTGCCGCGTCGTGTAGACGACCACCGCCAGCCCGACGATGACGAAGACGTAGGCCAGCAGGTAGACCTTGTCCATCAGCATCAGGTAGCCCACATCGGGCAGATCCGTGTTGTAGGTCATCTGCAGCGCGACGATGGTGAGCAGCGAGGTGATGCCGACGTCCACCCGCGCGTCCGCCAGGGTCGGCGAGAGCAGGAACATCAGCGCCGCGCAGAGGATTACGCAGATCACCGGCAAAAAGAGCTTGGTGGCGTAGGCCACCGGCGGGCGCGTCAGCGGCACCGCGAGGGTGGCCCGCGCGTAGGTCGTGTTGGGCGCCGTCCTCGGATCACCGAAGCGCGTGGGGTAGTGCCAGGGCGCGATGGTGAACGTGGTCTCGCCGATACGATAGCCCGGGAGCTGCATCGCCTCGTTGACCGTCGGGCTGCCCTCGTCCACGACATAGGTCAGGGTCTGGGTGTCGTTCGCCCCGTCCTCGAAGAGCACCACCAGGCTCTGCCGGTCAAAGGGGTAGTTGTACAGCGGCAGCTTCTTCGAGAACTTCCCCTGCACGCGGAGGATCTGGTAGAGCGTCCCGTCTTCCAGCGTCTCCGGCTCCTCGTAGATGGGGGTGACCATCAGGCCCCACTGCTCGATGGGGTTGGCGATCTCCATGCTGCTGGCCGGGTCGAGATCGGGGTTCTTCCAGCGGAACCAGATGTAGAAGTCCATCTCGTAGCTGTGGGACTTGAGATCGATGCTCTGGATGTCGTTGAGGTGCACGCCGACCGTGACCTTCTCCGGCGTCTCGTAGGTCTGCGCCGCGGCCTCCTCACCCGCCGCGGCCTCCTCGCCCGCCGCGGCCTCCTCGCCAGCCCCCTCCTCTGGCGCCTGCGCCAGCGCGCTGCTCGACAGGAGCCAAGCCAACAGGAGCATCCAGATCAGAGACAGCGTTCGCGGCATGGAACCTCCACGGCGCGCATCCTAACACAGCGCGCTCGGCGCCTCCCTGCGCGCCCTCTCCAGCTCGAAGGCCAGCCTGCGGAAGAGCCGTCACGGTCGGCGTGTCTCAAGCGAGCACCTTGGAGGAGATGACATGCGTACATGGATACTGGTCGCGATCGTCGCCTGTGAAGAGCCCAAAGGCGGAGAGATCGGAGTGGACACCTTCTGCTCGGACTGGAGTCCTTGCGACACCGGCGGCGAGGGCGAAGGCGAGGGCGAGGGCGAGGGCGAGGGCGAGGGCGAGGGCGAGG
>CAZKWG010000737.1:0-4103 GCA_964556105.1 uncultured Enterobacterales bacterium
CGCCTTGAACGGCGCGGATGCCCTGCTGCTCGTCACCGAATGGCACGAGTTCAGGCATCCCGAGCTGGACGAGATGAAGGCGCGGATGGCCCAGCACATCATCTTCGACGGCCGGAACATCTACGAACCCGAGAAGCTCCGCGCTGCGGGGTTCGAGTATTTCGGCATCGGACGCCCTTAGATGCCCAACGAGCGAATTCGAAACTTCGCGATCATCGCGCACATCAACCATGGGAAGTCCACGCTCGCCGATCGCCTGATGGAGATCACCGGGCTGATCTCCGAGCGCGATCGTCGCGAGCAGTACCTGGACCGTATGGATCTCGAGCGTGAGCGCGGGATCACCATCAAGGCGCAGACGGTCGCGCTGAACTACACGGCGAAGGACGGGCTGACCTACCAGCTCAACCTGATCGACACGCCGGGACATGTGGACTTCAACTACGAGGTCAGCCGCTCTCTGGCCGCCTGTGAGGGCGCGCTGCTCGTCGTGGACGCCACACAGGGGGTCGAGGCGCAGACCCTCGCCAACGTCTATCTGGCGTTGGAGCAGGATCTCGAGATCATCCCGGTGATCAACAAGGTGGACCTGCCCAGCGCCGACGTCGAGGGCGTGCTCGCGCAGATCCGCGACGGCGTGGGGCTGAGCGTCGGCGACGCCGTGCAGGTCTCGGCCAAGTCGGGCCTGGGGATCGACGACCTGCTGGAGAAGATCGTCGAGCTGGTCCCGCCCCCCGAGGGAAAGGCGGACGCGCCGCTGCGCGCGCTGATCATCGACTCCTGGTTCGACACCTACGTGGGCGTCATCGTGCTGGTCCGCGTGATGGACGGCACGGTCTCCCTGGGCGAGCGCGTCAAGCTGATGGCCACGGGCGCGCTCTACGAGATCACGCGCCTCGGCGTCTTCGCGCCCGAGGCGGTGGATCGCCGCTCGCTCAGCGCGGGAGAGGTGGGCTTCCTCGTGGCCGGCGTCAAGCGGCTGGAGGACGCCAAGGTCGGCGACACGCTCACGCACAAGGACCGCTCGGCGACGGAGCCGCTGCCGGGCTTCCGCGTGGTCAAGCCCATGGTGTTCTCGGGCATCTTCACGGTGGACAGCGCGGAGCACGAGCAGCTCCGCGACGCGCTGGAGAAGCTGCAGCTCAACGACGCGGCCTTTACCTGGGAGCCCGAGACCTCGGACGCGCTCGGGTTCGGCTTCCGGTGCGGCTATCTCGGCCTCCTGCACATGGAGATCGTGCAGGAGCGCCTGGAGCGCGAGTACAACCTCAACCTGATCAACACCTCGCCCTCGGTCATCTACCGGGTGAAGACGACGAAGGGCGAGACGCTCGAGCTGCACTCCCCGTCGAAGCTGCCGCCCTTGCAGTACATCGACACCATCGAGGAGCCGATCGCCAAGGTCACCCTGCACCTGCCGGAGGCCTATGTCGGGCCGGTGCTGAAGCTGTGCGAGGATCGACGCGGTCGCCAGGTGGCCTTCGAGTACTCCGCGCCCGGCCGCGTGATGATCACCTACGAGATCCCCTACGCCGAGGTCGTCTACGACTTCTTCGACAAGCTGAAGTCCTGCACCCGCGGCTACGCGTCGATGGACTACGAGGTCGTGCGCTGGGAGTCCTCCGACCTCGTGCGGCTGGACATCCTGGTCAACGGCGATCTGGTGGACGCGCTCTCCACCATCGTCCATCGCTCGACCTCCTACGACAAGGGCCAGGGCCTGGCCCGCAGGCTCAAGGACTTCATCCCGCGCCAGATGTACGAGGTGGCGATCCAGGCGTCGATCGGCTCGAAGGTCATCGCCCGCACCACCGTCAAGGCGATGCGCAAGGACGTGACGGCCAAGTGCTATGGCGGCGACATCAGCCGCAAGCGCAAGCTGCTCGAGCGCCAGAAGGAAGGAAAAAAGCGTATGAAGTCGGTCGGCTCCATCGAGATTCCGCAGGAGGCGTTCCTGGCCGTGCTGCGGATGGGTGACGATGACTGAGAAGATGCCTCTCCTTCGCCCATGATCGCGAAGGGGGCTGGCGCGCACCCCGAACATCTGTGCAGAATGCCTCCTCAGGGTGCGCCAGTCGGGAGGTCGGGATGCGTCGCCAGGGGAAGATCAATATTCTCGGGATTCTGATGTTCCTGGGCTTCGTCGTAGCGGGTCTCTGGGGCTACCTGTTCATGCCCTACTACCTGGTCTACTTCCGGATGAAGGAGATCACCAAGTCGGTGATGCTCGACTGGGTGGGGCTGAACGAGGGCAAGGCGCGTCGTCGTCTGGGCGAAGAGTTCCGCCGCCAGGACATCCCGCCCTACATCGAGCTGGACTTCTGCGAGCTGAAGACCGAGGGGGCGGAGCGCTCGGTGACCTGCTCCTGGGAGGTAGATATCTACTATCCCTTCACCGACTACTACAAGACGCTCGAGTTCGAGGCCTGGGCCATGCACGACGGGGTCGGCGTCACGACGAACTGAGCGCCGGAGTTCGGGCCTGCGCCCGCCCGCCGCGATACAGGGGTCCGGGCGCGGCCACGAGTCTCCGTCTGCCCGCCGCGGTCTGGTCGGTGGTCCGGTCTGAATCGAGGTGGGAGCGGTCGCTGGACGTGCTCGGAGGGAGCATGTCGAGCGCGATCCTGATGACCTCTCGCGAGCTGGAGCGCACGATCGCGCGCCTGGCGCGGGAGCTGACGGAGTGGTTGGGAGACCCGAGCCGCTTCGCGCTGCTGGGCGTCGTCACCGGTGGGCTCACGCTCGCCGAGCGGCTGGCGGACGAGATCGCCCGCAACGAGGGCGCGCGCCCGAAGCTCGGCTCGATCGACATCACGCTCTATCGAGACGATCTCTACACGGGTCTGGAGAAGCCGATCCTGGGAGAGACCAGGATCCCCTTCGATCTCAGCGGACGCGGCGTGGTGCTGGTGGACGACGTGCTGTTCACCGGGCGCACGGTGCGGGCGGCGCTGGACGAGCTGATGGATTATGGGCGACCGAGCTTCATCAAGCTCGCGGTGCTCATCGACCGCGGCCACCGGGAGCTGCCCATTCAGCCAGACTTCGTCGGCCGCACCATCCAGACCAGCAAACACGACCGCGTCGAGGTCTGCCTGGACGGCGGTGAGGCCGATCGGGTGGAGCTGCGCACCGACCTCAAGAAGGAGAGCCGATGATCCGCAAGGACATGCTCGGGCTCCGGGATCTCTCGCGCGAGGAGATCGTCCGCATCCTGGACACGGCGGCCAGCTTCCGCTCCGTCAGCGAGCGGAAGATCAAGAAGGTGCCGACGCTGCGCGGCCGCACGGTGGCCCTGGTCTTCTTCGAGAACTCCACGCGCACCCGCCTCTCGTTCGAGCTGGCGGCGAAGCGGCTCAGCGCCGACACCATCTCGTTCTCCGCGTCCACGAGCTCCACCCAGAAGGGCGAGACCCTGCTCGACACTGCGCGCAACCTCGACGCGCTTCGACCGGACGCGATCATCATCCGCCATCCGGCGACGGGCTCGGCGCACATGCTGGCCCGGAACTTCGACTGGTGCGTGCTCAACGCGGGCGACGGCATCAACGAGCACCCCAGCCAGGCGCTGCTGGACATGCTGACCATGCGCGATCACCTGGGCGATCTGGAAGGACGCACGGTGGCGATCGTCGGGGACATCTTCCACAGCCGGGTCGCGCGCTCGAACATCTACGGGCTGACGCGCATGGGGGCCCGGGTGCTCGTCGCGGGCCCCGGGACGCTCTGCGGGCCGCGTCTGGCGCCGCTCGGGGTGGAGGTGCGGCACCGCATCGACGACGTGCTCGGCGAGGCGGACGCGATCATGATGCTGCGCGTGCAGCGGGAGCGCCTCGGGCGGGCCAGCCTGCCGACGACCCGCGAGTACGCCCGCTACTATGGGCTGGATCTGGAGCGTCTGAAGCGCGCGAAGCCCTCGGTGCTGGTCCTGCATCCGGGCCCGATCAACCGGGGCGTGGAGATCTCGCCGGAGGTCGCCGACGGCGAGCGCTCCGTCATCCTCGAGCAGGTGACCAACGGCCTCGCGGTCCGGATGGCGCTGCTCTACCTGTTGCTCGGCCGCGGCGCCGAGCAGGGGGCGGACGATGTGGCTTCTTAAGGGT
>CAZKWG010000738.1:0-4088 GCA_964556105.1 uncultured Enterobacterales bacterium
GCTCGGCGCGCTCTGGGCCATCGTCCAGCAGCCCGAGTTCGCGATGCGCACGGACTACATCCTCGAGCCGGGCAAGCGCGCGCTGCTCATGCGCACCACGGCCGTGTTTCAGTCCACGGAGGTCGCCGACGAGGTCGAGGGCACGCTGGCCGGCACCAGCGAAGAGAGCCTGGACGTGCTCGGGCTGGCGCTGGAGAACGGCGTCGCCTTCGGCGACTTCTACCTGCAGGGCGGCAGCGTGGACGTGTTCACCCCTGGGGTGGGCTTCGACGAGGACGGCTACGTCGCCGAGCTCAACGATCAGGGCATCAACACCTTCGAGACCCCCATTCGTGTGCCCTATCTGGCGGGCGTCGCGGACGGCGTCTCCTACGCGATCATGGCCAACGAGGGCAACCTCTTCGTGCCGCTCTTCACCAGCTCGCAGACGGCGACCTTCGGGGCGGGGACGCTGGGCGACGGCTCCGCCGAGCGCTTCCCTGCCGGCACGGCGCTGACCTACGAGCGCTGGTTCGCCGTCGGCAAAGGGGACGTCGGCAGCGCGCTGGACGCGCTCTACGAGGCGCGCGGCGACACCGTCGGCCGCGTCTCGGGCAACGTCGTGGAGGAGGGCACGGGTGCTGCGCTCTCCGGCGTCCACGTCTTCGTCTTCGAGGCCGGGGCCGAGGCTCCCTTCTCCGAGATGCTCACCGACGTGGGCGAGGACAGCACGCCCGACGGCTCGTTCAGCGCCACGCTGCCGCCGGGGAGCTGGGAGCTCCAGGCCTACGCCGAGGGGCGACCTGCCGGCGAGCGCGTCGCGGTCGAGATCGGCGCAGACGAGGAGACCACCGTTCGCCTGGGCAGCCCGCAGCCGGGCAGCGTCAGCTTCCGGGTCGTGGACGAGACCGGGCGCGTGGTGCCGGCGAAGCTGACCTTCTTCGCCGAGGACGGCCAGCAGGTCCTGAACACGGTCCTGGGAGACGACTACATCGCCGGCGGCGCCGCCAGCGTCGTCTTCGCCCCCTACGGCACGGGCTCGGTGGTGCTGCCGCCGGGCACCTATACGGCCGTCGCCAGCCGCGGCCCGGAGTACGATCTCGGGATCTCCGAGCCCTTCGATCTCGACGCGAAGCAGAGCGTCAAGCTCCAGGATCTGGTGGTCATCCACAGCGTGGACACCACGGGCTGGATCAGCGCCGACCTGCACGTCCACTCCGTGGGCTCCTTCGACTCCGGCACCTCGCTGCAGTCCCGCGTCGGCACCATGGTCAGCGAGGGCGTGGAGTTCCTCTCCTCGAACGACCACGACGCCGTCACCAACTACGCGCCGGTCATCGAGGATCTCGGCCTCGAGCCCTGGATCTCCAGCGCCGTCGGCGTTGAGGTCACCACCCTCGAGCTCGGCCACTTCCTCGGCTTCCCGCTGGTCTGGGACGCGCTCGAGGAGCAGGGCGGGGCCTTCGACTGGACGGACATGCGCCCGACGGAGATCCTGGACACGCTGAGGGCCATGGGTGAGCCCGGGGCCGAGGAGCCCATCACCTTCGTCGCCCACCCGCGGGACGGCATCCTGGGCTATTTCGACCAGTATGGTCTCAATCCCTACGGCGGCGTGCCGGGCAACGACATCACGGCCCCCAACCCGGACATCGTGCCCTCGCTGCTCACGGGGAACAACGCCCTGCTCGGCGCGGAGAACTTCACGACGGACTTCGACGGCCTCGAGCTGCTCAACGCCAAACGTTTCGAGATCATCCGCACGCCCACGGCGCCAGAGCTGGCGGACTACGCCGCAGACCCCGACAGCGTGGACATCTACGACATGCTCGCGCGCACCAGCGAGGAGCAGGCGGACCTGGTGGACGGCACCTATACGCTGGGCCTGGGTCACGAGGGGCAGATCGACGACTGGTTCACCCTGCTCAACCTCGGCCTGCGCTACACGGCGCTCGGGAACTCCGATACCCACGGGAAGACCTCGGTAGAGTCGGGCTGCCCTCGAAACTACGTGAAGGTTGAGAGCGACACGCCCGGCATGGCCACGGCCGCGGAGGTCGCCGCGGCGGTGCGCGCCGGTCATGTCGTGGCCAGCTACGGGCCCTTCATCGAGTTCTGGGCGAACGACGTGGAGACGGGCCCCGGCGACACCGTGGTCGACGCCGACGCCGTCACCCTGGGCGTCCGGGTGCAGAGCCCGGACTGGTTCGACGTGGACCGGGTCGAGCTGTATGCCAACGGCACCCTGGTCCAGGAGTGGACGCTGGAGGCGCCGCAGAACGGCAGCATCGACCTGGAGACGGAGCTCGAGGTCAGCCCGACCCAGGACACCTGGTACGTGGTCATCGCGCTGGGCCGCGACACCCTGGACCCGATGTACACGCCCGTCGAGCTGCCGCCCATTCAGCTGCAGGACGTCGTGACCGACGCGCTGGGCGGCATCGACGCCGTCGCCAGCCTGCTCGGCCCCGGGGTGCCCATCCCGCGCACCTTCCCCATCCTCCCTTACGCGCTCACCAACCCCATCTGGATCGACCAGGACGGGGACGGCTTCGACGCGCCCGGCCTGCCGGACTGGCTGGTCGAGCCGGTGGACCCGAACGCGGAAGACGAAGAGTAGCGCTGTCCGCACGCGCGCAGCACGCAACAGGAGCATCGGACATGGGGCGCTGGCTCTATTCAGTCGAAGGAAACACACAGAAGCTCGACGGCGGCGCGATGTTCGGCAACGCGCCGCGCGCGCTGTGGGAGGCCTGGGCCCCACCCGACGAGCGCAACCGCATCGAGCTGGCCTGCCGCGCCCTGCTGGTGCGCGAGGACGGGCGCTGGATCCTCTTCGAGACCGGGATCGGCTCCTTCTTCGACCCGAAGCTGCGCGACCGCTATGGCGTCGAGGAGCCGCACCACGTCCTCCTGGAGAGCCTGGGCGAGATCGGCGTCTCCGACAGCGACATCGCCGTGGTCGTGCTGAGCCACCTGCACTTCGATCACGCTGGCGGCATCCTCTCCTCCTGGGAGCCGGAGACGCCGCCGCGCCTGCTCTTCCCGAACGCCAACTTCGTGGTCAGCCGCGACGCCTGGGAGCGGGCCTGCGCGCCTCACCCGCGTGACAAGGCCAGCTTCATCCCGGAGATCCAGGAGCTGCTCTACAACAGCGGCCGGCTCGAGGTGGTGGACGGCGAGCGCAGCGTGGTGCTGGGGGACGAGTACCGCCTGCACATCTCCAACGGCCACACGCCGGGCCTGTTGATGACGGAGATCCCGGGCTCGCTGGGGCCGCTGGTCTTCGTCAGCGACCTGATCCCGGGCCGCCCGTGGGTTCACCGCTCGATCACCATGGGCTACGACCGCTTCCCGGAGCTGCTGCTGGACGAGAAGGTGCGGCTCATCGACGATCTCTCCGAGCGCGGGGGGCGGGTCTTCTTCACCCACGATCCCACCTGCGCCATCGCCCGCGTCACGGTGGACGAGCGCGGCCGCTACGGCAGCATGCAGGGCAGGCCGAAGCTCACGGGCGAGCTGGCCTGAAGGAGCCGCGACAGGCCGGAGTGGAGATCATGCTGTGATCTCCACCCCAGCTTGTTAAAGGCCGCGCGGGTCTCCGCGACGCTGCCGCGGGGATCGCCGGGGCGCGCGGGGCGATGCTCCACGTCCAACGGCCGACCGAGGACGGCGGAGAGCGCGCGGACCAGCTCGAGGATCGAGGTGGCGCGCCCGGTGCCGACCTCGTAGGTCCCTGGCGCGCCCTGGCCCAGGAGGGCCGCGAGGTTGGCCCGCGCCACGTCCTCGACGTGCACGAAGTCTCGTCGCTGCAGCCCGTCCCCCTGCACGAGGATGGGGCGCGCCGCCAGCGCGGCGCCCAGGAAGCGGCCGATGACGGGGGCGTCCGGGCCGCTCATGCGCTGGCCGGGGCCATAGACGTTGAAGTAGCGCAGCACCGTGAGCGTGGGCGCCGCGGGCTCGTCGGCCAGGAGCTGCGCGGCCAGGGCCTCCACCGCGCGCTTGCTGTCGGCGTAGGCGGTGTGGGGGCCGCTGGGCGTGTGCTCGGCGTGCACGGCGGCGGAGGAGGCCAGCACCACCCGCCCGACCCGTCCGCGCGCCGCGGCGAG
>CAZKWG010000739.1:0-4085 GCA_964556105.1 uncultured Enterobacterales bacterium
GGCGACGGTGAGCGTGCGATAGCCACCCAGGCGCAGGAGCCGCGCGATGTCCGGCTTCAAGGCCACCCGGTCGGCGCGCAGAGAGCTGATCCCGACCTCGCGCCCGCTGCCGACGATCTGCTCCAGCAGGGGGACGAGCTGGGGGTGGTCGGAGATGGCGGCGCCGACCAACCCAACGCGGCGGGCGGCCTCGGGCACGTAGGAGAGGATGGTCTCCGGCGTCACGAGGCGCATGCCGCCGTTGGTGCTGCGGCGCATGACGCAGAAGGTGCAGGCGCGGTGGCAGCCGCGCTCGCCCTCGATGAGGAACATGTCGGAGAGCTCGGCCTCCGGCGCCAGGATGCGGCTGCGGGCCGGCAGCAGGGCGTCGGTGGCGCGGGCGACAGCGGGCAGGTGGCTGCCGTGCAGCTCGGGCACATAGCCGCCGGGAAGGGCGGCGACGCGCTCCAGCCAGACGGCGCGGCTGTCGGAGAGCGCGCTGCTCACCGCGGGGAGCACGGTCTCCTCCGCCTCGCCGAGCAGCATGGCGTCCACGAAGGGCGCGGCGGGGAGCGGGTTCGAAAACGTCAGCGGCCCGCCCAGCAGGACGCGCGGGTGCTCGGGTCCGCGGTCCTCGCGCAGCGGCGGCACGCCGGCCAGCTCCAGCGCCTGGATCAGGCCGACCAGCTCGAGCTCATAGGCCAGGCTGACGGCGATCAGCGGGAAGTGGCCGACCGGCGTGAGCGTCTCGTAGCTGAGCAGCGGCGAGCGCGCGGCGCGGGCGGCCTCGACATCATCGGGCAGGAAGGCGCGCTCGACCGCGAAGCCGGCGTCCTGGAGCTGGCCGAGGATGGACTGAAAGCCCAGGCTGGACATGCCGGCCCGATAGGGGCTCGGGTAGAGCATGCACAGCGGCGGCCCGCCGGCGACGAAGCGGCTGCCCCGCTCGGCGGCGAGGCGGGCGGCGATGCTCTGGTGCTGGCTCCAGCGCGCCACCGGCTAAAACGGCAGCGCGCCCTTGGCGCTGTACAGCATGAGGTAGACCGCCACGCCCGTCACCGACACGTAGAGCCAGATGGGCAGGCCCACCCGCATCAGCTTGCGGTGCTCCTCGAAGCGCTGCTTCATCGCCAGCCAGATCCCGCGCAGCGCGAAGTAGGGCACCGTCGTGGCCAGGATGACGTGGCTGGCCAGCATCACCAGATAGAAGGTCCGCGCCGGGCCGTCGCCAGGGTAGGGGTGCGTGCCGCCCAGGGCGACGCGCGTGAGGTAGGAGAGCAGAAAGACAGCCGAGATCGTCACGGCCGCCATCATCGCCTTGCGGTGGCCCTCGCGGTCGCCCGCCCGGATGCGGCTGTATCCGTAGACCAGGGCCAGGAAGGAGAGGGAGTTCAGCGAGGCGTTCAGCAGGGCGAGCTGGTCGTTGAGGGTCATGGCCAGGGGCTTAGCCCGTTTCTGCGGCGGCGGGAGGGGCGCCTGCTATGCTCTGTCGTATGCACCTCCTCCTGCTCCTCGCCTGCGCCCGTCCGACGCCGGCCCCGCCCCCGCCTCCGCCAGCGGCGCCCGTGGGCCGGGTGGCGCTGACCATCGACGATCTGCCCTGGCAGACGCAGAAGGGCGTCGCGCGGCCGTCGCTGGCCGAGGTGCAGGCGATGAACGCCACGATCCGCGACACCCTGCTGCGCACGAAGACGCCCGCGGCCGTGTTCTTTAACGCCGACGCGCTGAGCGCTGGCGACCGGCTGGTGGAGGACTGGAAGGAGGCGGGCTTCACCCTGGGCAACCACACCTGGAGCCACGCCGGCCTGCACCGGACGCCGGTGGAGGAATGGCTGGAGGACGTGGCGCGCTGCCAGACGACGCTGGAGGCGCGGGCGGGAGAAATCAGGTATTTCAGATACCCATATCTTCAGCAGGGCCCGGACCTGGAGACGCGCGACCGCGCCGCCGCGGGCCTGCGCGCGCTCTCGCTCACCCACGCGCCCGTGACCGTCGCCACCAGCGAGTGGGTGCTGGCCTTCGCCTGGCGCAACGCCGCGGGAGACGCAGCGAAGCAGGCGGAGATCGCCGCCTCGCTGCGCCAGCACATGCTGCAGAGCCTCAACGAGGCCCAGCGTATGGCCATCGCCGCGACCGGGCGCGACGTGGCGCAGATCACGCTGGTCCACGCCAACGAGCTCATCGCCGACCAGCTCGACGAGATCATCGGCGAGGTCCGCGCCGCCGGCTGGGAGATCGTGCCGCTCGAGGAGGCGCTCCAGGACCCCGTCTACGGGCTCCCCGACCGCTGGGCGCGAAACGGCGGCGTCTCCTGGCTGGCCCGCGTCGCCGAGGACCTCCCAGGGGATTCCTACTGGTTCGGCCAGGAGGAGGCGCGGCTCTACGCCGCGTGGCTGCCCTGAGGCGCGCTCAGTACGAGCTGCCCGGGACCACGACGATGATGTCCAGCGTGTCCAGCAGGATCGATCCGTCGCCGATGACCTTGAGCTTGAGCGCGAAGAGCTGGTCCTCGGTCGTGGCCGCGACGACGCCACGGAAGACGAGGGTGAAGTCCACGGACTCGCCGACCAGCTCGCCGTCCAGGGTGTAGGAGTCCGGGCTGATGTCCGTGACGAAGCCCCAGGCGTCGCCCTCGATCTCCAGCGCGATGCGGTCGAAGCGGAGGGCGCTGACCAGATCGTCGATGGCCTCGGAGATGGTCTGGCGAAACTCGGCGTCGGAGCCGTACCAGGTGAACACGAGGGCGTCGTCGGCCTCGCCGTCGCCGTCCGTGTCCGCGTACGAGTCGGTGGCGGCGGCGAGATCCTCCATCTGGGGGACGCCGATGACGCTCTCCGTGCTCACGGCGATGAGGAAGGCGCCGATGTCCTGCACGGCGGAGAGGGCGTCGCTGTAGCCGGCGTCCAGCGGGCAGCCGCCGGGCGCGCCGTTGTAGACGCTGTCCGAGGCCTCCGGGTCGCGCAGGTAGTTGTCGGTGGCGTAGACGATGATCGGCAGGGCGTAATCCCGGAATCCGTAGCCGCCGATGGTGCCGGTGCTGTCATCGGAGGGGTCGTACCACTGCCCTCCCGCGCCGCTGAAGGGATCGGAGGGCTGCGCGCGGAAGGGCAGGATGTCCGTGTCTTCATCGTAGGTGCCGTCGCAGGCCAGATCCCAGCCGGCGCCGCTCGCCGCCTGGTAGAGGGCCTCCATCCCCGCCGCCGGATCGTCGGCGCCCGTGCTGATCGCGTCCGTCGCCTCCAGCGCGCGCTGCATCTCCGCCACGTCGTCCGTGAGCTGCTGGCGCAGCCAGAAGGTCTCATCCGAGCCGGCCACGCCGAAGGGCGAGTAGGGGTAGTCGTTGAACGTGGCCCAGCCATAGTGCGCGTCGGGGAGCAGGGTCGTAAGGTCGGCGACGATCGCAGAGAACTCGTTGGTGAGCGCCTCGACCTCCTCGTCCATCGAGCCCGTCGCGTCCATCAGGAAGGCGATGTCCCCCATCTGGATCTCGAGGTCGAAGGTGAAGATCTCCTCCACCTCCGAGCGCTCGCCGACCTCCACGTAGATGCCGTCGATGACCGAGTCGGGGTCGGTGGGGTCGGTGCCGGCGGCGACCTCGCCCCCGTCGGAGAAGCCGTCGTCGTCGGTGTCGTCGTCGTAGGCGTCCGTGCCGTGGCCGTCCTCCTCGTCGTCGCGCAGGCTGTCGCCGTCCGAGTCGGTGTCCTCGTGGTCGTAGCGACCGTCGCCGTCCGTGTCGCGCGGCTCCTCCGAGACGGCGCTCACGCCGCTCTCGTCCTGGTCGGAGCGCCCGTCGCCGTCCGAGTCCTGGTCCAGGTAGTCGGGCGCGCCGTCGCCGTCGGTGTCCTGGGGGGCGGCCTCCGTGTCCGTGGTGCCGGCCTCGAAGACGTCGCCGACGCCGTCGCCGTCGGCGTCCGCGTCCACGTGGTCGGCGATCCCGTCGCCGTCCGTGTCGGGGTTGGCGCAGTCGTCGCCGATCTCGACGGCGTCCAGGATCCCGTCCTGATCGTTGTCCAGATCGGAGGCGTCGTGGATCCCGTCGCCGTCGGTGTCCGCTGCCCCCTCCTCGGCGTCGGGCACGCAGTTGTTGTCGGCGTCCTGGTCCAGGT
>CAZKWG010000740.1:0-4084 GCA_964556105.1 uncultured Enterobacterales bacterium
CCATCACGCCCGCGGCGACGCCCGCGCGCATGTCCGCCTGGATGGCGGCCAGCGCGCCGCCGCCCTCCACGCAGCGCGCGAAACGATCCGACGCGAGGCCGGCCTCGCGGGCCATGGCCCCGATCCCGTCCGCGCCGCGCTCGGGCAGCGACCGGAACAAGATCTGGTTCATCTCCCAGAAGCGGTCCTGCTCACGCGCGCACTCGGCCGCGACGGCGGCGGCGCAGGCGGCGGGATGAAAGGGGCGGGAGACCGCCGGGTTGCACGCGCTGTCCAGCGGGTACTCCCGGTAGATCACGCGCACGTCGGCGCCGGCCAGCGCCTCCAGCCGGGGCGCCATCCGCGCGCAGTAGGGGCACTGGTAGTCGTTGAACACCACCACGGTGACCCCGGCCGAGGGCGCTCCCATCGCGGGATCCGTATCGTCCAGGACCAGATCGCCGCTCGCCCAGCTGAACGCGCCCAGCGGGCTCTCCGAGGCGGGCCCGGTGGCCTGGGCCGCGTCGGTGGGCGGCGCGCGGTGCGCGCAGCTGAAGGGGAGCGAAAGGAGGAGGGCGAGGAGAGCGGAGCGCATGTCCGCATCTTAATGGAGCGCGCCAGCGCAGCGCACTCTCTCAGGCGGATTCGCCGAGGGCCGGTTACAACAGCGTCCCTTGGATCGTGGATGCTGAGGGCACGCGGATGCTGAAGGCTGGTGTCATCGGGGCGGGCGCCATGGGAGCCCACCACGCGCGCAACCTGGCGAGCCTGCCCGATGTCCGGCTGGTCGCCGTCGCCGATCCCGATCTGCCGCGCGCGAGCGCCCTCGCCGCCGAGCTCGGCGTCCTCGCCACCCCCGATCCCGCCGATCTGCTCGGCGCGCTCGATCTCGTGGTCATCGCCAGCCCCGCCAGCGCGCACGCCAGGCTGGCCCGCAGCTTCCTGCTGGCCGGCGTTCACGCCCTGGTCGAGAAGCCGCTCGCCACGACCCTCTCCGACGGGCTCGAGCTGCTGGCGCTGGCGCGCGCGCGGGGCCTGGTCCTGCAGGGCGGCCACCTGCTGCGCTTTCACGGCGCCGTAGACGCGCTCCTTCGGCGGCGCGCGCGGCCCCACGCCATCCTCACCCGCCGCCTCGGCAAGGCGCGGCGCATCTCCGACGTGGGCGTCACGCTGGACCTGCTGGTCCACGATCTCGACCTGACCCTGCTGCTGCTCGACGAGGAGGTCGAGGAGCCGGTCAGCGTCCGGGCCCGCGGGCACGGTCGGCCCGGGCACGAGGATCACGTCGAGGCCGAGCTGCTCTTCCCCTCTGGCGCCCGCGCCCACCTCGTCGCCAGCCGCCAGTCCGAGCACGCCGAGCGCACCCTGGAGCTGCGCGGCCCGGACCTGCGCCAGCGCCTGGACTTCGCCGACTACCCCGACGAGAACCCGCTCCGCGCCCAGCTCCAGCATATGGTCGCCTGCGTCCACGGCGCCCCGCCCCGCTTCACCCCGGAGCAGGACCTCCGCGCGCTGGCGCTGGCGCTGCGCGTTCGCGAGCAGATCGACGGCCGACCCGAGGATCGTAGCCCGTGGGTGGAGGCAGAACTCCCGGCGGGCCGATAGACTGCTGCTTCGCCACGATGGAGATCGCGTGCCCCGCTTGAACCCCCTCCTCGACAACCTGCGCACCTACCCCGCCTTCGAGCTCGAGCGCCTCAAGGCCGAGCTCACGAAGTCTGGGCTCAAGATCTACGACTTCGGCACCGGCGACCCGGTCGAGCCGACCCCCGAGTTCATCCGGCAGGCCCTGCTCGACGCCGTCGAGCCCGAGTGCCCCTATCCCTCGATCAACGGCCGCCGCAGCGTCCGCGTCGCCATCGCCGACTACATGAAGCGGCGCTTCGGGGTCACGCTGAACCCCGACACCCAGATCATGCCGACCGCGGGCTCCAAGGAGGCGGTCTTCCACACGCCGCTGCTGGTCATCGACCCGGCGGCCGAGGATCGCCTCGTCGTCTTCCCCGACCCGGGCTACCCCGCCTACCAGCGCGGCGCGCTCTTCTCCGGCGGCGAGGCTTACCCGGTGGCCCTGCACGGCGATCACGTCTTCCGCCCCTGGCTGCTGCCGGCGGACGTGCTCCGCCGCACGCGCATGCTCTGGATCAACAACCCGCACAACCCCTCCGGCTCGATCACGCCGCTGGACGATCTGCGGCGTATCTACGACCTCTGCGTCGAGTACGACATCCTCTGCGTCGCCGACGAGACCTACGCCGACATCTACCAGGACGTCGTGCCCCACTCGCTGCTCGAGGCGGGCACGAAGAACATGCTGGTCCTGCACTCCCTCTCGAAGCGCTCGGGGATGACCGGCTATCGAACGGGCTTCCTGGCCGGAGACGCGGACGTGATGGAGCGCCTGCGCCACCTGCGCTCCAACCCCGGGCTGGCCGCCCAGGACTTCGTCAACGCCGCCGCCGAGGCCGCGTGGAAGGACGACGCCCACGTCGAGCGCCGCCGTCAGGTCTTCCGCGAGAAGAAGCAGCTCTTCATGGACTTCTTCCGCGAGGTCGGCGTCGAGGTCGAGGCCAGCGAGGCCACCATCTACCTGTGGATCAGGGTGCCCGCGGGGCACACGGCGGAGAGCTACTCCGCCGCCCTGCTGCGCCACGGCATCCTCCTGTCCCCAGGCGGCATGTTCGCCGTCAGCGACGCGGGCGGCGACTACGTGCGCCTCGCCCTGGTGCCGAGCATGGAGCAGTGCCGCGAGGCCATTGAGATCTGGCGAGGGATCGCCCAGGGGGCGCTGTGAGCGTCACGGACCTGCAGGCGCGCATCCTCGCCTGCTTCGATGACGGAGCGCCGCTCGACCCCGACGCCGTGGAGGCCGCCCTCGGGCACCTCGACCGCGGGGAGCTGCGCGTCGCCGAGCGGGCCGCCGACGGGAGCTGGGTCACCCACGGCTGGCTGATGAAGGCGATCCTACTCTATTTCCGGGTCCGCCAGATGCAGACCTGGGAGGTCGGCCCCTTCGAGTATCACGACAAGATCCCGCTCAAGCGCGGCCTGGCCGAGCAGGGCGTGCGCCTCGTGCCGCCCGGCGTGATCCGCTACGGCGCCCACGTCGAGCGCGGGGCCGTCGTCATGCCCGGCTACGTCAACCTCGGCGCCTGGGTGGGCGCGGGCACCATGGTCGACACCTGGGCCACGGTCGGCTCCTGCGCGCAGATCGGCCGCAACGTCCACCTCTCCGGCGGCGTCGGGATCGGCGGCGTGCTCGAGCCGCCGGGCGCGACGCCGGTGATCATCGAGGACGGGGCCTTCGTCGGCTCGCGCGCCATCGTGGTCGAGGGCGTGCGCGTGGGCGAGGAGGCGGTGCTGGGCGCGAACGTCGTGCTGACGGCCTCCACCCCGATCGTGGACGTGACCGGCCCCGAGGAGCGCGTCACGCGCGGCTTCGTCCCGCCGCGCTCGGTGGTCATCCCGGGCGTGCGGCCGCGGCGCTTCCCGGCCGGCGAGTACGGGGTCCCCGTGGCGCTGATCATCGGGCAGCGCTCCGCGAGCACCGACCGGAAGACCAGCCTGAATCAGACGCTGCGCGACTTTGGGGTGTCCGTCTGAGGGTCTCCCTGGCGGTCGCCGGAGCGGTCGCGGCCGCGGGCGTCGCGCTGGCGCGCAGCCTGTCGGTCCCCATCCTGGACGAGGAGACCTGGCTGTGGATCGCGGCCCACGCGGAGCTCGCCCGCCCCTATGACTGGTGGCGGCCAGGTCCACCCACAGGCGATGTCCCGCAGGCGGACAGCTTCGTCTTCGCCCACCCGCCGCTGTTCATCGCCTGGCTCAAGCTCTGGACGCCGCTGGCGCCGGACATCGCCAGCCTGCGGCGCCTCGCGGCCCTGCCCTGGGCGGCCCTGCTCGGCCTCGTCGCGGGCGCGTTGGCGCAGCGAGGGCCTCGGCCCTGGCCGACGCTGGCGCTGGCCCTGGGTGGACCGGCGGTGGTGCTGGGGCTGGGGTGCGGCCTCATGCCGGACCTCATGGCGACCAGCCTGCTCACCGCGGCCCTCTGCGCCTGGCTCTTCGCCTGGGACGCGCCCTCGCCCAGGGTCGGGCTGCTGGTGCTGGC
>CAZKWG010000741.1:0-4082 GCA_964556105.1 uncultured Enterobacterales bacterium
CCTCGGCCACCTCGGCGTTGACGTCCAGATCGGCGAAGGCCATCTCCGGCTCGATCATCCAGAACTCGGCGAGGTGCCGGGCGGTGTTGGAGTTCTCGGCGCGGAAGGTTGGCCCGAAGGTGTAGAC
The DNA here is from genome assembly GCA_964556105.1 of uncultured Enterobacterales bacterium. Lineage (GTDB taxonomy): Bacteria > Myxococcota_A > UBA796 > UBA796 > CAZKWG01 > CAZKWG01. The sequence continues at coordinate 128 of CAZKWG010000741.1, forward strand.
GCGGCCCAGCGCGGTGGCGTAGGTCTCGGCCTCGAGCTGGCCGGACACGGTCAGGTAGGTCTGGCGACCAAAGAAGTCCTGGTCCCAGGGCACCTTGCCGTCCTTGCCGGCGCGGGTCGGGTCGAGCGTGGTGACGCCGAACATCTCGCCGGCGCCTTCGCAGTCCGACGAGGTGATGATCGGCGTGTGGACGTAGAAGAAGCCGTTCTCGTCCATGAAGCGGTGGATGGCCTGGGCCAGCGTGTGGCGCACGCGGGCGACGGCGCCGAAGGTGTTGGTGCGCGGGCGCAGATGCGCGATCTCGCGCAGGAACTCGAACGAGTGCCGCTTCTTCTGCAGCGGGTAGGTGGCGTCGGCGGCGCCGTGCAGGGTGACCTCGCGCGCCTCGAGCTCGACCGGCTGACCGGCCGCCGGGCTCTCCTTGAGCAGGCCGCGCACGCTGACGCAGGCGCCGGTGGAGAGCTTGAGCACGACCGCCTCGTACTCGGGGAGGTTGGCGGGGGCGATCACCTGGAGGTTCTTCAGGGTCGAGCCGTCGGAGAGCTCGACGAAGGAGAAGCCGGCCTTGCTGTCACGGCGGGTGCGGACCCAGCCCTTGACCACCAGCTCCTCGCCGATGGGCGGCCGCTTGAGCAGATCACAGATCCTACGGGTGTCCATGTCCATCCTCGGGGCAGAGCGCCTTTGCTAACCTGCCGCGGAGAGCAGAGCCCCCACCTTCTGGATAGAGCGGCGGATGCCCCCCGTCACCCGCCGCGAGATCATCGCGCTCGCTCTGCCAGCCGCGATCTCCGCCATCCTGAACAACGCCTGGCGCGTGCTCAGCCAGCACGCCGTCTCGGACCTCGGCGTCGCGGCGCAGGCGGCGGTGGGGAGCTGCACCTTCGTCGTGATCTTCGCCTTCGCCTCGTATGCCCTGGTCTTCGCCGGGACGGGGCCGCTGGTGGCGCGGGCGACGGGGGCCGGCGACGAGGCGCTGCGGCGGCGGGTGATCGGCAACGCGCTGCTGGGCGCGGCGGGCATCGCCGTGGTGGGCGGCGGGCTGCTCTGGGCGCTGGCGCCGCAGATCGCCGGGCTGCTCGGGCTGTCGGGTCAACCGGCGATAGAGGCCGAAGCCTACCTGCGCGGCGTGGCCCTCTCCAGCCTGCCGCTGGCGGTGGAGCCGGTGATCGACGCGGCGCTGATCGCCATGGGGCGCACGGGGCTGGCCCTCTCGATGCAGAGCGTGGGCGTCGTGCTGAACGTCGCCTTGAACCGGCTCTTCATCCATGGGCTGGGCCTCGGGGTGATGGGCGCCTCGCTGGCCAGCGGCGCCTCGCGCGCCATCGCGGTGCTGGCCGGGCTCTGGGTGCTCTCCGCGCTGACGCGCCTCGCCTGGCGCGATCTCTGGCCGGACGAGACCCTGCGCCGGGTTGCGCGCATCGGGATGCCCATCGCGCTGAACACGGCGGCCTACGCCCTCGTGTACTGGGCGCTGCTCAAGGTGGCGGTGAGCCCGCTGGGGCCGGAGGTGAACGCGGCGTTGGGCGTCGGCTTCTCCGCGCTGGAGAGCTTCACCTGGCCGGCCTTCCTCGGCGTCTCGCTGGGCGTGGCGAGCGTGGTGGGGCGACGCCTGGGCGCGGGAGAGCCGGAGGAGGCGGCGCGGGCGGTGCGGCTGGCCCTGCCGCTGTCGGTGGGGGCCGGGCTCGTCGCGGGGGCGGCCTTCTGGTTCGGAGCGGAGCCGCTCTGCGCCCTGTTCACCCAGGATCCGGCCGTGCTGGAGCAGGCGATCCTCTACGCGCGGGTCCTGGCCTTCTCTCAGCTCTTCGTGGCGCTGGAGGCGCTGGCCGAGGGCGGGCTGGAGGGCGCGGGCGACACCGCCACCCTCTTCTGGTGGTCGGCGCCGCTGAACGCGCTGCGCGTGCCGCTGGGCTGGGCCCTCGCCCTGCCGCTGGGCATGGGCGCGGCCGGCGTGTGGTGGGCGATCAACCTGACCACCTTCGCCAAGGCGATGGGCAAGGGCTACGCCATCGTCCGCGGCCGCTGGCTGCTGGTCAAGGTGTAGGGCTCAGCGTTCGCCAGCCTCGCGGCGCTCGCGGTTCTTCCGCTTGCCATCCGGCTTCTTGTCGCCCGAGCCGCCCTGGCCCGCGCTGTCCTCGGCGTCCTTGCCCAGCACCATCGCGCCGCTGATCACCAGCGCGCCCCCCATGCCCTTGACCGAGGAGGCGCGCAGGCTGATCGCCTGCCCGCCGATATCGGTGGACTCCCCCGCCGGGAGGGTCTGGGCGAGCCCGTCCTCGACGACCTCGAGGATCTTGCCCTCGGCCAGCAGCGAGATGGGGTCCGCCACGCCGGCGCCCTTGCTCTTGTCCCCCTCCTTCGCCAGCTTCGGCACGAGGCGCACGCTGCGCGGCAGGACCTCGATGTTGCCGGTGACCTCGTAGTCGCGCCACCAGCCGCTGCGGGTCAGCCGCCACAGGCGCACGCCCATGGTGAACACGGTGCCGTTGATGTCCAGGTAGCGGGGGTCGGCCGCGACGTCGAAGTCGATGATCCCAGCCTTGAACGCCTCGCGTCGCATGAGCGCGAGCGCGGTCTTCTGGCTGATGGCCAGCTCCCAGCCCTCGCTCAGCGCGGGCGCGGGGCCGGTGAGCGGGCCGCCGCCGGCGACGTCCGTGACCGCCTCCACCGCCAGGGCGCCGTTGATCGTGGTCAGGCGCAGGGCGCGCAGGGGTACGCCCTCGCTGCCGAACTCGCCGAGCTCGAAGGGCGGGACCTGCTCCGAGAGGTCCTTGCCCCAGCGCTGAATGGGTTTGGCGATATCGAGCTCTCCGATGGTGTCGGTCTTCAGCTTGACCTGGCTGACGTCGCGCAGGCGCCCGCTGACCTGAAAGGCGTCGTCGACCTTCTTCACCTCGAACGAGACCGTCCCGCCGATGTCGAGGGCCAGCGGCACCTCGCCCTTGAGGCCGCCGAGCTTCCACTTGCCGGTGCCGCTCAGGCTGGCCGTCAGATCCAGGCAGGCCTCGCAGGCCTTCGAGGCGGCGAGCTTGAGCCCCTTGACCTCCAGCTTCGGGGTCAGCTCAGCGTCCACGCCGAGCGGGCCCTCCCAGCGGATCTCGTCGTCCGCGGCGAGCAGACCGGAGCTGAGCGCCGCCTGGGAGAGCACCTCGAGCGCCGCGTCGGAGAGGCGAACCCGCAGCTCCGGCTGCCAGGTGGCGCCGAGCGGCGCGGGAGCAGCCAGGACGGCGGCCTTCTCCTGCTCGTAGAGGTTCTTGATGTTGTTCGAGCATCCCAGGAAGACCATCAACCACATGGCGGCGCTGTCCGGCGGTGGTAGGCTGAGCGGGTGAGCTTAACCCCACTCCTGGCGCTGGTCCTGGCGTGCGCACATGCGCCGCGCGATCTCACGCCCGCGGAGGGGCGCGTCGGGATCCGCTATCGGGCGCTGCCCGAAGGGCTGCTGGTCACGGCCGTGATGCCCGGCAGCGGCGCGGCGGCGGCGGGCCTCGGCACGGGCGACCTCATCGTCGGCGTGGACGGGGTGCCCGTGGCGACGGTGAGCGCCGCCGGATTGAGCCGCATGCTCCCCGGATCGGCGGGCTCGGCCTTGGCGCTGACGGTCCAGGGGCCGCTGGGCGCAGACGAGCGCGCGCTGAACCTGACGCGCGGCGCGCGCCTCGAGGACGACCCCGACCCGACGGAGGCGCCGGAGATCGTCGCGCTGCGGCGCGCCCTCAGCCGAGGGCAGACCTCCCGCGCCGTCCAGGCGGCGGAGCGGCTGGTGGCCGCGGACTTCGCCGGTCAACGCCCCGGCTACGCGGCGGCGCGCGCGCTGCGCCTGGGAGGCCGCAGCCGACCCGAGGCCTATGCCGCCGCCGCGCGGACGCTCGCCGACGCCCGCCCGCAGGACATCGATCTTCAGTTCCTGGCCGCCGAGGCGCTCTACCGGGCGGGCGCCTACAAGGAGGCCGCC